>CAYTJW010000501.1:0-4663 GCA_964438135.1 uncultured Thermoanaerobaculia bacterium | reverse complement strand
CCCTAGCCTCACCACCGGCCGCGGTCAACGAGGACCCCGGTCGGGCCCAGCCGGAGCGCTACCGCTGGCTGCGGGGGACCCTGACCGTCTCGCGCAGGTAGCGTTCGATGCCGGCCGAGGCCTTCTTGCCGGCGCCCATGGCGAGGATGACGGTGGCGGCGCCGGTGACGATGTCGCCGCCGGCGAACACCCCCGGGATGGAGGTCATCTGCGTCTCGGGGTCGACGACGATGTTGCCGTGGCGGCCGAGCTTCAGGCCGGGGGTGGAGGTGGTGAGGAGCGGGTTGGGGCCCTGGCCGATGCCCATGATGACGGTGTCGAGCTCGACCTCGTACTCGGAGCCCGCGATCGGCACCGGCCGCCGGCGGCCCGAGGCGTCCGGCTCGCCGAGCTCGAACTGGATCACCCGGGCGCCGCGGACGCAGGCGTTGTCGTCGCCGTGGATCTCGACCGGCGCCGACAGCCAGCGGAAGTCGATCGCCTCCTCCTCGGCGTTCTCCAGCTCCTCGAGCCGCGCCGGCGCCTCGGCCCGGGTGCGGCGGTAGAGGCAGATGACCTGCTCGGCGCCGAGCCGCTTGGCGGTGCGCAGGCAGTCCATGGCGACGTTGCCGCCGCCCACCACCGCCACCCGGCGGCCGACCAGGACCGGCGTGTCGTAGTCGGGGAAGGCGAAGGCCTTCATCAGGTTGACCCGGGTCAGGAACTCGTTGGCCGACAGCACGCCGATGAAGTCCTCGCCCGGGATGCCCATGAAGTAGGGCAGGCCGGCGCCGGTGCCGACGAACAGCGCGTCGTAGTGGTAGACCTCGAGCAGCTCCTCGACCGTGGCCGACTTGCCGACCACGAAGTTGCAGCGGATCTCGACCCCCATCCGCTCCAGGTTGTAGATCTCGCGGCGGACGATGTCCTTGGGCAGGCGGAACTCGGGGATGCCGTAGACCAGCACCCCGCCCGGCTTGTGCAGGGCCTCGAACAGGGTCACCTGGTGGCCGCGCAGGGCGAGGTCGGCGGCGCAGGCGAGCCCGGCCGGCCCGGAGCCGACCACCCCGACCTTGAACCCGGAGCTCTGAGCCGGGGTCGGCATCCTGACCTCGCCGCTCGCGATCTCCCAGTCGGCGGCGAAACGCTCCAGGCGGCCGATGGCGACCGGCTTGCCCCTGGCCCCCACCACGCAGACCTTCTCGCACTGGTCCTCCTGCGGGCAGACGCGGCCGCAGATCGCCGGCAGGGTGTTGTCGTGCTTGATGATGGCGAGGGCGTCCGCGAAGCGCTCGTCGCGGATGGCGACGATGAAGGACGGGATGTCGATCGACACCGGGCAGCCCTCGACGCACTTCGGCTTCTTGCACTCCAGGCAGCGCTCGGCCTCGGCCACCGCCACCTCGCGGGCGTAGCCGAGGGCCACCTCGTCGAAGTTGCGGACCCGCTCCTCGGGCTCCTGCCGCGGCATCTCGTGGCGCGGGATCTGCATCCGGTCCTTCTTGGGCAGGTCGCGCCCCATCACGACCTCCCCTCGGCCGAGTCGAGCGCCCGGCACTGGTGCAGCTCGGCAAAGCGCCGCCGCGCCACCTCCTCCTGGGCCAGGAAGGCCCGCTGCCGCTTCATCATCAGGTCGAAGTCGACCTTGTGGCCGTCGAACTCGGGCCCGTCGACGCAGACGAACTTGCTGTCGCCGCCCACCCCCACCCGGCAGCCGCCGCACATGCCGGTGCCGTCGATCATGATGGTGTTGAGCGACACCACGGTCGGGATGGCGAGCGGCCGGGTCAGGTCGGCGATGACCTTCATCATGATCGCCGGGCCGATCGCGAACACCACCGCCGGCTTGCCCCGCTCGGCGATGAGGTCGGTCAGGGCGTGGCTGACGAAGCCCTTGCGGCCGAAGCTGCCGTCGTCGGTGGTGTAGACCATCTCGCTCGACGCGGCCTCCATCTCCTCGCGCAGGATGACCAGCTCCCTGGTGCGGCCGCCGAGGATCGACACGACGTGGTTGCCGGCCGCCTTCAGCGCCCGCGCGATCGGCAGCAGCGGGGCGATGCCGGCGCCGCCGCCGACGCACACCACCGTGCCCCAGGTCTCGACGTGGGTCGGAGTGCCGAGCGGCCCCACCACCTCGATCGAGTCGCCGGCCGCGAGGGTGCCCATCTCCAGGGTGGTCTTGCCGACCTCCTGCACCACCAGCGTGATGGTGCCGGCGGCCGCGTCGGAGTCGGCGATGGTGAGCGGGACGCGCTCGCCGCGCTCGGACAGGAGCACGATCACGAACTGACCCGCCCGGTGCTTGCGCGCGATCTCCGGCGCCGCCACCACGTAGCGCTTGAAGGCCGGCGCGATCTCCTCGACTGACAGCAGCTTCGCCATTCGTCCTCCTGCCGCGGGCGAGCCAGGCCTCCCGCCGCGCGGCCCACTCTAGCGAACGGTAACCCGCCCGGGCAACTGCTACAATCCGCCCGTTCGGCTGTGGAGGGCGTTCGCGTGGGACGGACAGTCTGCGTCACCGGCGGAGCGGGTTTCATCGGCAGCCACGTCGCCGACGCGCTCGTCGCGGCCGGCCACCGCGTCCTGGTCGTCGACGACCTCTCCTCGGGCGACCGCGCCAACGTGCCCGCCGCGGCCGAGCTGCACGTGCTCGACGTCCGCTCCGGGGAGGCGGGTCGCCTGCTGGTCGAGGCGGGGGTCGAGGTCCTCTGCCACCACGCCGCCCAGATCGACGTCCGCCGCTCGGTCGACGACCCGCGCTTCGACGCCGACGTCAACGTCCTCGGCCTCCTCAACCTGCTCGAGCGCGGCCGGCGCGGCCAGCTCCGGCAGGTCATCCTGGCCTCGACCGGCGGCGCCATCTACGGCGAGCAGGAGGCCTACCCGGCCGACGAGGACCACCCGGCCCGGCCGGTGTCGCCGTACGGCGTCGCCAAGCTGGCGAGCGAGCGCTACCTGTACTTCTACCACGTCCAGTACGGCCTCGACGTCACCTGCCTGCGCTACGCCAACGTCTACGGCCCGCGCCAGAACCCGCACGGCGAGGCCGGGGTGGTGGCGATCTTCTGCCACCGCCTGCTCGGGGGCGGCCAACCGGTGGTGAACGGCGACGGCCGCCAGACCCGCGACTACACCTTCGTCGCCGACGTGGTGGCCGCCAACCTGGCCGCGCTCGGCCAGCCCGGCTTCCGGGTCTTCAACGTCGGCACCGGCGTCGAGACCGACGTCAACGCGCTCTACGAGGCCATCCGCCACGCCCACGGCGGCGGGCCGGACGCGGTCCACGGGCCGGCCGCCCCGGGCGAGCAGCGGCGCTCGTCGATCAGCGCCGCCCGCCTCGAGCGCGAGCTGGGAGTGCGGGTCGCAGCCCCGCTCGAGCAGGGCCTGGCGACGACGGTGGCGTGGTTCCGGGCGCGGCACGGGTAGGGAGCTTTCGGCATTCAGCTGTCAGCCTTCAGCTCCACCGCCCACCCGACAGAGCAAGCCGGGGTTGCGTTCGGGGTGGCCCGGCCTGAGCCGACTGGGCAAGGCCCTCGGGGCCTCCCGGGGCGCGGGTGGGAGCTGATCGCTGACAGCTGATCGCTGACCGCTGCGAGCTCACCTCCCGTCGCCGCCGATGGCGTCGAACAGCCGCTCGAGCTCGCCGGTCAGCTTGTGGCCCGGCGCCAGGAACGGCAGCGGCCGGGCCGCCTGGTGCGACTCGCGCACCACGACCGACGCGGACAGGAACGGCTCGAGGACGGGCAGGCCCTGGCCGCGCAGCTCCTCCACCAGCCGCCGCGGCAGGCGGGCCCGGGACTGGAACTGGTTGACGACGATGCCGCCGACCTCGAGGTCGGGGTTGTGGTCCTCCCGTACCTCCCGCACGCTGTCGAGCAGGCCGACCAGCGCCCGCCGCGAGAACTCGTCGCAGTCGAACGGGATCAGGCACCGGTCGGCGGCGATGAGGGCGGAGAGGGTGAAGAAGCTCAGCGCCGGCGGCGTGTCGAGGTAGACGGCGTCGACCTCGGCGAGCTCGTCGAGCGCCTCGCGCAGCTTGTAGATCTTGTGCCTGCCCTCGAGCTTCGACTCGAGCTCGGCCAGCTCCGGGCTGCCCGCCATCAACCGCAGGCCGGCGAACGGCGTCTCCCGGACGAAGTCCCGCGGCGGCTTGCGGAACAGGCCGAAGCCGAGGCTCTGCTCGAACAGCCCGGCGACGTTGGGCCCGGGACCCTCGGCGGCATCGCCGAGCAGGTAGCGGCTGGCGCAGCCTTGCGGGTCGAGGTCCACCACCAGGGTGCTCCGGCCGCGCCTGGCGCTGACCGCCGCCAGGTTGCAGACGATGGTCGACTTGCCCACCCCGCCCTTCTGGTTGAACACCGTCCAGCGCATCGCCGCCTCCGGCCCGTTCATGCCGCACCGCGTCAGCTTGACGCCTCGGGTCGACCTCGAGCATACCCTGTCATGCCGCACTGCGTCAAGGCGCCGCCGCCGGCGCGCGCTATGCTCGCCGGGTGGACGCGCCCCGCCTCGCCCGCCTGACCTCTGCCCGCCGCCGCCCGGTCGACCGGCGAACGGTCGTCCTCCGGTCGCTGCTCGTCACCGCCCTGGTGGTGGCGGTCGGCGCCGTGGTCGTCGGCCGGCGACGGGAGCGGGGCGAGGACCTGCTGGCGCCGCTCCCCTCCCGGCGGCCGCCGACGCCCAC
>CAYTJW010000500.1:0-4685 GCA_964438135.1 uncultured Thermoanaerobaculia bacterium | reverse complement strand
CCCGGCGCGAGACCGGCCGCGGCCCCGGCGCCGCCCGGCGCGACCTCCTCGACCACGACCCCCACCCCGTCGCCCGGCGGCGCGCCGGTCGCCAGGACAACCGGGAGCAGGGCCGCGGCCAGCCGTGGCACGGCCGGACCTAGCCGCGCGGCAGGGTCGCCGGCGGCAACCTCTCGAAGGCCGGCTCGCCCAGCAGCCAGCCCTGGAACAGGGTGATCCCCTCGCCGCGCAGCCAGGCGTACTCCTCGACCGTCTCGACCCCCTCGGCGATGACGTCGACGCCGAGGTCGGCGCAGGTCCTGAGCACGCCGCGGATGACGGCCTGGCGCGGGCCGCTGCGGTGCACCTGGCGGATCAGGCCCATGTCGAGCTTGATCGTGTCGGGCAGCAGCTCGGCGAGCAGGGTCAGCCCGGCGTAGCCAGCGCCGAAGTCGTCGATGGCGGTGCGGAGGCCGAGGGTGCGGTGCTCGTTGACCGCCCGCGCGAAGCCGTCGTAGTCGTGGACGATCTCGCTCTCGAGGATCTCGAGGACGATGCGGGCGGGCTCGATGCCGCAGCGCCGCGCCGCCGCCAGCGTCGAGACGATCGAGGTCCGCGAGGACTCGACCGACAGAGGCAGGAAGTTGAGGTTGAGGTCGCACGGCAGGCCGAGCCGGGCGGCCAGCTCGACCGCAACGCAGCGGGCCCCCTCGTCGAAGCCGTGTCGCTCCGCCGGCGGCACCCGCTGCAGCACCTGGGCGGCCGGCTCCTGGCCGAGCCCCCGGATCAGGGCCTCGTACGACACCACAGTCCCGCTCGTCACGTCGACGATGGGCTGGAAGGCGAAGCTGAACGGCGCCGGCGGCGACGGCGCCGACGGCTCGCCGGCAGCGTCCGGGGCCTCGACGCGGCCGGACAGCCGCGAGCGCCAGCGCCCCTCCCGGAAGGCCGCCAGCAGCTTCTTGGCCCGACCCGGGCCGAGCCGGGCGAGGCAGGTCCCGGCGCCGAAGAAGTCGCTCACCCCCACGATCTCGCCGACGTCGCCCGGCGCCAGGGCCGCGTACCCCATGCTCCAGTCGGCGAACGAGCGCCGGGCGATCGGCTCGCGGACGATGGTGACGACGCCGGTGTGACGTCTGTCGCCGGCGATGCGGTCCATGAGCCCGTCCACGACCTCGGCCTCCCCCTCCAGCACCTGGAAGTAGGTCCCGTCGGCGTACAGCAGGATGCCGGTGACGCCGAGCCTGGCGTTGGTCTGGCGGGCTTCGGCCAGCAGCCGGGCGAGCTCCTCCTCGCCGGGCTCGCCCCGCGCCGCGCTGACGTAGATGACGTGGATCAGCCCGACCATGCCAGCCTCCCCGTCGCGAGCCCCGGCGCACCGGTCGACCGCCCGGGACGCCCGTCCCCATGATCGCACGCGCGCCGGCGCCCGCCACACCCGTCCCGGCAGCGGCGCGCGTCCTATACTGCCGCCGCCGAGCCGGGCGCGGGGGCGGCGTGCCGCCCCCGGCCACCTGGCCCAGAGAGGCACGCCATGTCGAGATGCCGTCACGTCGCCCTGCTGGTGCTCCTCGCGAGCTCGACCGCCCTGGCCGTGCAGCCGGACAAGCCCGGCCGCGCCGACCACCTGCTGTTCCCGACGCGGATGCCCAACTACCGCATCGAGACCTGCGAGACGCGAGCGTTCGACGCGGTCCAGCTCTTCGCCGCGAGCGGGCCGAAACGGACCGTCGAGGGCCAGGTCACCCGCATCACCTACGCGGTTGACAACCGAGCCTCTTGCAAAACGCCCTTCCACGGACGTCTGTGACCTTCCGTGGTGCTCCGGCGGGCGCCCTCCAGCTCCCTGTCATTCCGAGCCCGGGCTGGGCGGGCGGGCGTGCTCGGGCGAGGAATCCTTTGTGGAGAAAGAGCTTGCCACGGCGACATCGCTTCTTGCTGGCCGTCTCGCCATGGGTCCCCCGCGAGGGATCCCTCGTCGACCCTGCGGGTCTCCTCGGGATGACAGGGGTTTTGAAACAGGCTCAACCGCCAGGACGACCAGACCGGGGTGGCGGTGGTGCGCAACTACGAGAACGCCATCCGCAGCATCGGCGGCACGGTCGCCGCCTCCGACCCGCAGCGCTGGGTCAACGGCCACGTCGCGGTCGAGGGGCGCGAGGTCTGGTTCGAGGCGCAGAAGGGCAACGGCAAGATCTGGCTGGTGGTGGTCGAGCAGCAGGCGCTGGACCAGCACGTCACGGCCGACGCGGCCAGCTTCGGCAACGACCTCCGCGCTACCGGCCACGCCGCGGTCGACGGCGTCTTCTTCGACTCCGGCCAGTCGGTCCTCAAGCCGGAGTCGGCACCGGCCCTGCTCGAGGTGGCGAAGCTCCTCCAGGCCGACCCGTCGCTCGAGCTGTGGGTCGTCGGCCACACCGACTCGACCGGCCCGGTCGACGACAACATGCGCCTGTCCCAGGCGCGCGCCGAGGCGGTGGTGGCCGCGCTGACCACCAGCCACGGCATCGCCCCGGCCCGCCTCCGCGCCTGGGGCGTCGGCCCGCTCGCCCCGGTCGCCTCGAACGCCACCGACGAGGGCCGGGCCAAGAACCGCCGCGTCGAGCTGGTGCGGCAGCAGCTGGCCGCCGCGGCCGGTCGCCGCGCGCGGACCGTCGACAGGGCGGCCTCGCCGCCGGAAGGGAGCACCCATGGCGCTGATCAGGACCCGGACGTTCGAGGAGGCCGAGGGCGCGGTCAGGGAGATGTACGCGTTCATGCGCGAGAAGGCCGGCATGGTCCCCAGGCCGCTCGAGATGATGAGCTCGAGCCCGGCCCTGTTCGAGGCCACGAGCCGCACCATGGGCTACTTCATGGCCCACCCTCGCTTGAGCTTCCTGCTCCTGGCCCACATCCGACTGGTGGTCTCCTTCAACCACCACTACCCCTACTGCATCGACCTCAACTCACAGCTCCTGCAGCACGTCCAGGGCCTCAGCGCGGGCGAGGTGGCGACCGTGCGCGTCGACCCGGGCCAGGCGCGCCTGGACAACAGGGACAAGGCCATGCTGGTGTTCGTGCACAAGGCCGTGACGGCGCCGGAGGAGGTCGAGGCGGCCGACGTCGAGCGCCTGCGCGGCCTGGGCTGGACCGACGCCGACATCTTCGACGCCACCAGCTACGGCGCGAACATGGTCTCCTCCGGCATCCTCTTCCACGCCTTCCGCATGTCGGAGCCGTGACCACCCGACCGGGCGCGGCACCCCGCCGAGGGACGGCGGGCTCGCCATGAGCCCGAACCCCGGCCCCGCCGTGAGCCCGGCCCGGGCGGCGCGGGTGCTGCGGGCGCGCGCGGCGGAGGCGGGCCTGGTGGTCGAGGTGGCGGTCGACCTGGCCTGGATCTACCTCCGCCGGCCGGGGTTCCGGCTCGGTGACTGCTGGACCCAGGCCGAGCGCGAGCGGTCGCTCGGCAAGTGGATCGCGGAGCTGCCGCGCGAGCGCCTGCTCGACGAGGCGGCGCGCCTGCTGCCGGCGGTGCACGCGGGCACCGTCCGGCTGGCGAAGATGACCAACATCTTCAACCAGCCGGCGAGAGAGCCGCTGGTCGCGGCCTACTGCCTCGACCGCGACCCGGTGGTGCTCGCGGCGATGCGGGCGCTCGGCTGGGAGCCCCGCTTCAAGCTCAACCGGGAGACCTTCGCCGGTCGCCCCCGGGGCCGAGCCGGGCTACCATGAGACGGGAGCCAGCGGCAGGATCGGGACAGCAGGCATGGACGACGCCACGCTGACGCGCCCCTCATTGCCCCTCGGCGACGACGCGGGAGAGGCCAGCGGCCTATTCCCGGGTCTCGCGCCGGGCGCGGTCCTGGACGGCGCCTACCGCCTCGACGGCTGTCTCGGCCAGGGCGGGATGGGGGCGGTCTACCGGGCCTTCCACCTCGGCCTGGAAAGGCCGTGCGCGGTCAAGCTGATCCTCCCGTCCTGCCTCGACCCCGAGTACCGCGACCGGTTCCGCCTCGAGGCGCGTGCCCTCGCCCTGCTCGAGCACCCGGCCATCCTGCGGGTCGACGACTTCGGCGTCGACTCGTCCTCGGGCGACACCCCCTACCTGGTCACCGAGCTGCTGCGGGGCCACACCCTGCTGGCCCAGATCCAGGACCACGGACCGCTCCCGCTCGGGCGGGCAGTACCCCTCCTGGCCGAGGTCGCCGCCGGCCTCGACCACGCCCACGCGCGCGGCGTCCTCCACCGCGACCTGAAGCCGGCCAACATCTTCCTGGTGCAGGGCGCCGAGCACCCGGCCGCGGTCCGCATCCTCGACTTCGGGCTGGCCCGGCTCGCGGACCGGCCGGAGCCGGAGACCGTGCCGCGGCAGCCGGTGGCGGCCTCGGCCGCGGCGGCCGGAGACGACGGCGACGTCCCCACCATCGCCGGGCAGATCGCGGTCCCTTCGAGCCTGGCGGCGGAGGCCCCGTTGCGAACCCAGCAGGGACGGGTGGTCGGCACTCCCGGGTACATCGCCCCCGAGGTCCTCGCCGGCGCCCGGGCGACGACCGCCTCGGACCTCTACTCCTTCGCCGTGGTCGCCTACCAGGCCCTCACCGGCCGCCGCCCGTTCGCCGCCACCGGTGTCGCCCTGCTCTGCGAGCCGCGGACTCAGGACCCGCCCCCGCCGTCGACGGTGGCCCCGGTGGCGCCGGCGCTCGACCCGGTGTTCGCCCGCGCCC
>CAYTJW010000499.1:0-4698 GCA_964438135.1 uncultured Thermoanaerobaculia bacterium | reverse complement strand
CTCGGCCCGTCGCTTCGCCTCCCCATACCCGAAGTCGTCGAGCGTGCCGAGCAGGATGCGCTCGACCTGGCCGGCCGCGCCGCCGACCCGGCGCACCACGTACCAGCTCTTCCGCCCGGTCGGGTTCACCCTGACCACGAGCCCGCGCAGGTTCGTGTCGCGCACCTCGTACCGCTCGGCACGCGGCCTGAGCTTCCTCACCTTCGCCTGGGTCAGCGCGAGGGCCTCAGCCATGCTCGGGCCTCCGATCCCGGTCAACACCGGGTCAACATGGCATGTTGACCCGAGGTGACCGCTGGTAACCAGTCTCAACTAGAGAGTACTCGCAAGCCGCTCCAATGTCAAGGTTTGGTTACCATTGTTGACCGCGACTGAGGGCTCCAGAAACAGCTTCAGGATCTTGTGGCCTTACGGCCGTGGGGGTTCGAGTCCCCCCTTTCGCACCAAGCAGATAGCTCCGCCTCGGCACCCCCGAATCTCCCCCTCGAAATTCCCGCTCAACCCGCGTTCAACCCCTCGGGCGGAGACCGACAACGGCGCGGAGCCAGTGCGCGGGTTCCACCAGCCAACGAGCCCGGCGCGGCAGCCGATCGGCTACGCCGCGGACTCCTCCCGCAGCCGGCATCTCTGCGGGCACCCGTTGGCGGTGGTTGACGGCACGCCTGACACCGGTCGCGCCGCGGCCGACGGGTGCGATACCGCCTCCCTCCGCTGGCCCCGCCCCGGCCGCGCCGAGCAGACGGACGGACGGACGACCTCCAGGATCGCATCGTCGCCAGGCTGGCACCGACACCGCGTGCGAGCTGTGCTGCTCCGGGGCCTCACCGGCTTGACGACCAGCGGCGCGTGCATCACCATTGTGTTGAGAGGAGTGTGATGTGGAATCACATCATGAGCAACACACAGTTCGACGGAGCGTGGCGCTGCCGGCGGCGCTGGTGGAGGCGGCCCAGGCCGCGGCGCCGGAGCACCGGGGCAACTTCAACCGAGTCGTGATCTCGGCTCTGCGCGGGCTGATCGAGGCGCGGCGGGCGCAGCGGTTCGCCGCGGCCATGGAGGAGATGGCGCAGGACCCGGCAGTGCTCGCCGAGTGCGCCGCCATTGCCCGCGACCTCGGCGGTGCGGAGCTCGACGGCCTCGGGTCAGAGCCGTGATCCGCCGCGGCGACGTGTTCTTCGTCGACCTCAGCCCGGTCAAAGGGCGCGAGCAGGCCGGCCGGCGGCCCGTGCTGGTCGTCTCGGCCGACGCGATCAACGCCCAACCGCTCGTGGTGGTCGTGGTCGTGGGCACCGACGCGCGCAACGTGCCCCGCGACTACCCGGTCAACGTCCGAGTCGCGGCCGACCGCTCAGGGCTGCCGATGGACACGGTCTTTCTGTGCTTCCAGGTGCGCTCCCTCGATCCGGGGCGCTTCGCCGACGGGCCCTCGCCGGTCGCGCACCTCGACGACGAGGTCATGGCGGAGGTCGGCCGGGCGCTGAGCCTCGTGTTGCAGCTGCCGTGAGCGCCAGCCGAGCAGGGACCCCTTTCCCAGAGAATGGCGCCGGAATCGTAACAGCGCCAGTCAGAATCGTCACGCCGTTCTGCCGTTCCAGGTAGAAGACCCGCTGCGGAGGCTCACGTCGACACAGGCACGCAGCCTTGCGGGTCAGGCCCCGCCGCGGCGACGGGTGGTCACCAGTAGGACTCGAGCCCCAGCCGCTCCAGCCGGCGGCGGAAGGTCAGGTCGAAGGTCGCCACGGCGTCGTGACGGCCGGCCCTCGCCACCGCGGCGAGCGCGCCGCCGGCCAGCTCCGCGAACGTCGCCGGCCACAGCTCGAGTAGCGCAGACCACGGCATCTCGTCGACCGCGGTGACGCCGGGCATAGCCAGCAGCTCGCGGACGATGGCGGCGGTGTCCTCGCGGCTCACGCCGTAGAGGTTGCGCAGGACGTACGCGGTCTCCACGACCACCACCTGGTGCAGCACCACCTCGAGCTCGCGGTCGGCGGCCCGCGCCAGCAGCTCGGCCGCCCGCGCCTGCTGCTCCGGGTCGCGGTCGGTGAGGAACGAGACCAGGACGTTGGTGTCGACGACGACGCTGGTCACGACGGTCGCCCCCGCGCCGCCCGCGCCCGGCGGACGTCCTCCACGGCCGAGCCGGGGCCGACGCGAACGCTGCCCCGACGGCGCAGGAACCCCCGCGCCGCCACCGTGACGCGAATCATGCTGCCGTCGACCTCCCACTCCAGGGTGTCGTGAACGGCCAGGCCGAGCCTCTCCCGCACCTCGCGGGGGACGGTAGTCTGGCCCTTGCTGGTGATGGTCGACCTCGGCATGCCTGCCTCCTTACGGAAACCTAGTTCGGGTAAGGCGCCGTATCAAGGACCTGCACCAACCGGCCGACCACCGCCACCCGCCCCTGGCGTACCGGACAACCCACACCCGCAAGCGGCCGGTTCGACGCCCATGCCGCGCCCCCACCTCTACAGCCGAGGCGAGCGGCCGCAGGCCGCGAGCATCGGTGCCAGGCTCTCCCGGCACTCCGACCACCGCCTGCCCCGCCCTGGGACGCCTGCGGCGCGAGCGCCAGGTCGACGGCGTCACGTCGCTCGGCGACAGCGTGGTCCCCCCCTCGCAGCAGTGCCAGTCAGGAAACCCCGCCACAAGTGATGCGGGACGGCTCAGCCACGGCATCCGGGACCAGCTGCTGACCAGGGCGGAGGACCGACCCGCAACCGGCCCAGCGCCCGGAGTCGTTGACCCCACCGTTCGACCTCCTGCGCCGCATGCCCCTGGCCCGACCCCCACTCCGCCAGGAAGCTGTCGGGAGTGCCTGACCTGGCACGAATGGACCCGCCGGCCGCCAGGGAACGTCGCGGGCGTGTGACCTCGCACCAGGGGCACGGGCGGAGCCCACGCCGGGTGGCGACGCCCGCCTACTCGGACCGGCCACGGCCCAGCAGCAGGCGCGCCTCCCGGGCGACCGCCTCGAGCACGGCCATGTGGCTCTGGCTCGCGGTCTCGCCGGTGGCAGGGCGGCAACCGGCCAGCTCGCAGTAGCTGGCGAGGACGACCAGGCGCTCGAAGTCGACGGGGGTGCCGCCCTCGGCGAAGACGCGCAGCGCCTCATCGTAGCTCAGGCCGCGGTCGAAGAGCTCCCGGGCGAGCAGGAGCCGGCGCTCGAGCCGCTCCCGCTGGGCCCGCACGTCGGCCAGGGTGCCGGGGTCGCCGTGGCCGGCCACGTACACCTCTGCCGCCAGGTCCTCCAGCGCCCGCAAGTTGGCGATGGTGTCGGTGACGTGTCCCTCGAGCGGCAGCGGCGGCAGGCCGGAGAGGAACACGTCGCCACAGAAGACGACCCGCTCCGCCGGCAGGTGCACCACCACGTCGGACTCGGAGTGGCCGACGCCCAGCTCGAGGATGCGCACCTCGCGCTCCCCCTGCCAGAGGGTGAGGCTGCCGCCGAAGCCCAGGTCCTGGGGAGTGTAGCGGCCGCCGGCCAGGTCCACGTCGGGGAACAGCCGGGCGAAGAGCGCATCGTGCCGGCCCTGGGCCGCGCGGTTGGCCCTCGTCTCGGCGCGCCCGCGGTGGCTGGCGATGGTCGTGGCCTCGGGGAAGAGGTGGTTGGTGTAGACATGGTCGAAGTGGGAGTGGGTGTTGACCAGGAAGCGGACCGGCCGGTCGGTGAGGTGCCGGATCCCGTCGCGCAGGCGCTCGGTCATGGCGGCGTTGGTCAGGCTGTCGACGACGATCACGTCCCGCTCGCCGACGATGACGCCGGCGCTCGAGTAGCAGATCAGCGGCGGCTGCAGGAAGGCGTGAACGCCGCTCGCGAGCTGACGCAGCTCAGCCACGCGGCACCGCTCTCCGCCAGGTCAACGTCTGTCCGCCCGCCCGGATGACCAGCCAATCCCGGTCGAGCACGAAGCGGCGGACCTGGTCCGAGCCCACCCAGCTGGGGATGAGGCCGGCCGCGACGTGGTGGGTCACCCGGTCACCGTCGACGGTGTACGGCCCGCAGTAGGACAGGTAGGTGCTGTAGGCCCTCGCCCGGTCGGCGTCCGGGAGGGTCTGGGCAGAGGCAGGCTCGAGCGGGAAACGCGGGTCGCCCTGCTGGCGGTCGGGGTCCATGATCTCGGCCGCCATGTACCCATCGGCGGTGTAGATGAGGTAGCCGACGGCGTTCGGGCCGAACAGGCGGCGGGTCGTGCCGTCGCCGTTCGGGACCTCCCACGCGACCAGCTCCCAGGTGCCCACCAGGGTCTCTCCGTCCGGCACTCCGACCTCCTCCCCGCGAGGCTACCGGCGGCCCGGGGCTGGCGTCAACGCCGTCCTCGAGCGACCGTCGCCATCCACCGTCAGGCGCAGCACGCCCCGCGGCTGGTCCGGACGCCGGTCGCGGGAGCCGACTGTCGGCCGACCCGCCGGACGTCCTGTTCACGGTCGTCGACGGCGGCGTCCCGGTCGAGCTGCAGCGCCTCGCGGCGGAGTGAGGCCGCGAGGTCGTGGCGGTCGACCGGCACCCGGCGCGGCCCCTGCACCGCGCCCCGACCGGCCGCACCCGTGCCAGGTCAGACACTCCCGGCACTCCAACCAGTGCCTGCCCCGCCGTTGCAGGTCGCCAGCGCGAACGCCCGCTCGACGGCGGCCCGTCGCTCCGCCACAGCGGGGTCGCGGGCGCGGCGCAGCCCGCCATCAGGGGCCGGGTGCGGGAGC
>CAYTJW010000498.1:0-4707 GCA_964438135.1 uncultured Thermoanaerobaculia bacterium | reverse complement strand
CTCCGTCCCGCGCGGGGTTGCTTCGCGGCCTGCGGCCGCTCGCAATGACGGGCAAGAGGGGAACGGCTCGCGCGCTCTGCGGCCGCTCGCAGTGACGGGTGCGGGGGAGCCGCTCGCGGGCTGCGGCCGCTCGCGATGACGGGTCTCGGGGGGCGGGCGGCGGGGTCGAGGGGGCGATCCACGCTGTCGCCGGGAGGCGGAGGTCTGGCAGCCATGCGCCCCGCGGACCGCGCGGCTCCAGCCGCGCATCGAGCGCCACGGCGAACCGGGTGCGGGCCTGGAGGCCCGCGGTCCGAGCCGTGGCGGCGGCTTCGGTGCCGGGGAGAAGACCGGGACGATCGCCCGCGTGCGGCCAGCCGTGTTCGGCCCAATGGCACTCCGGCGCGACGGTCGCCGCCGGGGGGAGGTGGGCGCGCCGAGGGGCTACACTTGACGTGGGTTGGTGGCCCGGCCCGAATCCCGCGGGCAGAGGACGGGCAGTGGGCGGCGCCGCGGAGGACGCATGAGGTACACGGTCGATGTCGTGATCGAGGAGGACGAGGACGGTTTCTACGCCTTCTGTCCTGCGCTGGAGGGCTGCCAGTCGCAGGGCGACACCTTCGAGGAGGCGCTGCGGAACATCACGGAGGCGGCCGAGCTGTACCTCGAGACACTGAGCCCGCAGGAGATCGAGCGCGCCCTCAGGGTTCGAGTCATCACCACCAGCCTGCAGGTGGCGATTGCCTAGGTCGCCGCGGCTCACCGCCGACGACGCCGAGCGCTTGCTTCTCGAGGCCGGCTTCTCGCTCGCGCGCACCAGGGGCAGCCACCGCATCTACCTCCGAGGCGCGGTTCGCGTCGTCGTCCCGCACCACTCGGGGCGAACTCTCCACCCCAAGGTCGTGCAGCAGGTCCTGCGAGCCGTGGAGCGCGGCGGGTAATCGCGCCTCGGGCAGAGGTCGCGCTGGACGCGCGAGTCGGGGCGGACTCCCTGGCGAGGCGCAGTGTGGGAGCTGTCTCGAGCCTGGTCGCTGTCGGGCCGCCCTGCAACGGCTGGCGGTCCCGGGGCGGCAGGAGCGGGCGCCACGCCGCAGCCCGTCATGGCGAGGCCCGCTCGAGCGGGCCGTGGCCATCCCGGGCGGGGAGGGGCGTGATCCTTCCCGCGCGGGATTGCTTCGCGGCCTCGAGGCCGCTCGCAATGACGGGTGTGGGGGAGCGGACCGCGCGGCTCCAGCCGCGCATCGAGCGACCCGGCGGACCGGGTGCGGGCCTGGAGGCCCGCGGTCCGAATCGAGGAGGCGGTTTCGAGGCGCACAGGGGGCGAACGCGGGCCTGGCCGCGCCGTGACGGCGGGGTGCCCTGGATATACCTTGGCTATCCGGGAGGGCTCATGCTGACTCGCATCGCGCGGTGGGGGAACAGCCAGGCGGTCCGGCTGTCGAGGGAGACCCTGGCGAGGGCCGGGCTGGCGGTCGGGGACGAGGTGCGGGTGGAGGCGGACGGCGACCGCATCGTGCTGGAGCGCGCCCGGCGCGTCCGCGGCCGCCACCGCCTGGAGGACCTCGTGGCCCGGATGCCGCGCGGGCACGCGCCGCGCGAGGAGGAGTGGGGCGGCCCGGTCGGGTCCGAGGAGTGGTGATGCCGCGCTACGACCCGGCCAAGGGCGACCTCGTGGCGATCTCCTTCGACCCGCAGGCGGGCCACGAGCAGGAGGGGCGGCGGCCGGCGCTGGTGGTGTCGAACGACCTCTTCAACCGGGCGACGGGGATGGCGATGGTGTGCCCGCTGACCACCACCGATCGCGGCTACCCGTTCCACGTCAGAGTGCCCGAGGGCTGCGGCGTCGAGGGCTTCGTCATGGTCGAGCAGGTCGAGTCCGTCGACCACCGCTCGCGGCGGGCGACCAGGATCGGCGCCGCGCCCCCCGAGCTACTGGACGAGGTCCTCGCCGTGCTCGACGCCTGCCTCTTCTGACCGCCCCGCCCGGGGGACACGCCCGGCAGGGCCGGCGGCCTGAGGCCGCTCGCCGTGACGGGTCCTGGAGGGCGCTCGGTGTCGGGCCGCTGTCCGCGCATGGTCGCCGCGGTCGAGCGGTAGAATCGGAGTGCGGGCCTGCGCGCGGGCGAGCCCGGAGGAGTCACGATGCTGGGATTCGACCGCATCACGTTCGACCCGGAGATCCTCGGCGGCAAGGCGTGCATCCGGGGCATGCGGATCGCGGTGTCGCTCGTGGTCAACCTCGTCGCCAACGGGATGAGCACTGAGGACATCGTCGCCGAGTACCCCGACCTGGAGGCCGAGGACGTCAAGCAGGCGCTCGCCTACGCCGCCTGGGTCGCGGACGAGAGGGTCTTCCGCCCGGTCGGCAGGACCGCGTGAGGCTCCTCCTCGACATGGGGTTGTCGCACCCCGTGCCAGGTTCGCACATTCGGTGATTCCGCGCCGCCACCCGCCGGAGCTTCCAGGCTGCCACTCGCCGGGGCGCCTACCCGGGGGGCGCTTCGACCGATCGCCGAATGTGCGAACCGGCAACCACCCGTGTCCCATGTGGCACCCATGCTGGCACCCGTGGGTCGCTGCTCGATCCCGCCGGCGGTCAGCGCAGCCCGCAGCTGTCAACGACCTCGTGTCCCCGCCCCCGGTCTCATCGCGGTTCCGCCCGGCCACCACCCAGTCGAGCCCTCTGCAACGCGCCAGACCCGTCCATGGTGCACTCCGGTGACCCTGCCCCTGTTCCTTCACAGGCTCCGAGGCCTCCGGTCGAGCACCGGGGCGGGAGAGGGGTGAAGGGCGAAGCGACGGAGATCGTGCTCGACTCGAGCGCGCTCGAGAGCCCGCCGGTTGGTCCTCGCCGCCGTCGTGATCGTGGCTGCCGCGGTGGGCTCCATGCACGGGCGACCGTCGCGCCGGTGCGCCGCCGCTACGGCGAGACCGAGCTCCACGCCGACAGGCTGTTGGACTCGAAGCCGTCGGCGAAGACCCGGGTCTCCGCAGTGGACGCGTGGTACGGCGGCGGCTCGTCTTCCGGGAGGTCGCCGGTGTAGGCGGCGGCTGCTCTCGAGCTCGGCGCGCGCCGGCCGAGGCCCTTGGCCCCGACCTGGGCGATCACGGTGCCGCTGAACGCGGCCGACCCGGGCCAGTTGCCAAGGGCGACCAGGTGGTACCCGGTCGCGCGGGCGGTGAACGCCAGGATGTCGTTGGACCCGGCGGCGGTGGCCCAGTCGTCGGACCAGGTGCTGCCGGGCTCCCAGTGGTACACGTCGACGTCGCCGCTGGCTCCGCTGGCGCCGACGGTGAAGCTCTCGCCGGCCCTGGCGTGCATCCACGTACCCCAGGCACCGCCCGAGCCGAGGTCGAGGGTCGCCGGGAAGACGGCGACCCCGGCCACCACGCCAGGGTCGGTGATGTTGCCCGCGGCGTCGGCGTACCAGGCGTAGAGTCGGTGCATGCCGTTGGCCGGGTAGAGAACCCAGGGAAGGCTCGTGGTGTACGACACCCAGCCGTTGGTGGCCGGCCCCTGGCCGCTCGCCAGGGTGGCGTCAAACCCGTTGACAGTGTAGGACCAGGCGGTGAGAAGGTCGTAGCTCTCCTCGAGGTACATCCGGGTCGCACCTCCCGCCGAGGGGTAGACGGTGGCGGTGGCGAGCGGCGCCACGGTCAGCCGCGGCGAGGCGTCGAGCGACGGCGAGTACGGCGGCGTGAAGTCGAACCCGCCGACCGGCCAGCCGCCGGGCACGCGAAACCAGTGGACCGCGCCCTCGCGCTCGGCCACCAGCAGGAACGGGTCAGCGGTCTCCACGATGGCCTGGTTGAGCAGCTCCTCCTCGGACGCCAGGCCCGGGTCCATGTCGTTGCCGACGCCGGCGGCGGTGTCGTAGAGCAGCGGACCGTCGGTGGAGGTGATGAACTGCCCGGAGCCCGGGTCGAAGACCTCCCAGACGCGCCGGCTGAGAATCCT
Organism: uncultured Thermoanaerobaculia bacterium; assembly: GCA_964438135.1. Taxonomy (GTDB): domain Bacteria; phylum Acidobacteriota; class Thermoanaerobaculia; order Thermoanaerobaculales; family Sulfomarinibacteraceae; genus CAYTJW01. The sequence continues at coordinate 770 of CAYTJW010000498.1, read as the reverse complement.
GGTGCCCGACACGAAGGGGCGCTGGTAGTGCCCTGGCACGGCTCCCCAGCTCAGGGGCAGCGGGTCCCAGCTCGCGCCCGCGTCGGTGGAGGTGTAGCCGGGGCTGAACGAGGGGGCGTACAGGCTGCCGGAGACGACCGTGTTGCCCGAGCCGTGGAGCCACCCCTGGTCGCCGGAGGAGAGCACCTGGCTCCAGGTCCCGGCTGAGCCGGTCGTCGAGTGCCAGATCCCGCTGCCGGCAGCGCCGCCTGTCCCGGCCGCCGCACACGCGGTCCCGTTCGTCCACACGGCGGTGATCTGGTAGCCGGCGGAGGAGTCCCACAGCACCGGGTACGCGGCCGGGAAGCTCAGGCCACCGTCGGTGGACCGCTCCACTCCCCACAGCGTGGCGACGAGAGCGGTGTTGCCGGCAATGGCGAGATCGCGAATGCCCCTGGAGATCGCGTCAGCGAGACCGTCGGCCGCCACCATCGTCTGCACGGCGTCGTGCGAGACGTAGACGACGCTGCTCAGGCCGACTGTTTCCTCCCAGATGACCCGGTTCCCCGAGCAGGCGACCAGGCTGGCCCAGCTCGGGCGCAGCACTTGCCAGGTTTCCGGGTCGCCCTGGCTGCGCAGCAGACCGCTCGCGGTGGCCGCGTACACCGTGGTGCCGCACACCGCGAAGTCGTTGACGTGCCCCAGGTCCGCGACCGGGCTCCAGTACATGTCGCCGGCCTGGGCCACGTCACCCGTCGGCACGACCGCGGCGGCCGCAAGAGCCAGCACGC
>CAYTJW010000497.1:0-4719 GCA_964438135.1 uncultured Thermoanaerobaculia bacterium | reverse complement strand
GGGCCTGACCGCTGCCGGCATCCTCCGCCGGCCGGCCCTCGCCCGCGAGCTGAGGAGGCGGAGGCCGCACGTCCTCGGCGAGTCGCGGGGCCGGCGGGGGCGATCACGGCAGCGGCTCGGGAGCCTGCCGCGATGATGCCGCCCGACCTCGCCGCGCCCGCCGAGACGATCGGCCCGGCCCTCGCCGTCCGCCTGGTCCTGGGCGGCGCCCTGGCCTACCTGCTGGCCCTGCTCGGCACGCCCATGGCCCGCGACGCGGCGCTCCGCTTCGGGGTGGTGGACGCGCCCGACGGCCGCCTCAAGAGGCAGCGCGACCCGGTCCCCTACCTCGGCGGCATGGCGGTCTTCGTCGCCTTCCTGCTCGCCCTCGGCATGACCTTCGACCTCGAGGCCGAGCTCCTCGCCCTGCTCCTCGCCGCGACCATCGCCGCCACCCTCGGCTTGGTCGACGACTTCGGCGTGCTGACCCCGCGGGCCAAGGTCCTCGGCCAGCTGGTGGCGGTGTTCGTGCTGGTGCGGGCCGGGGTGGCGGTGCAGGTGGTGGCGCTGCCGTGGTGGGTGCGCCTGCTGGTCACCGTGCTGTGGCTGGTCGGCCTGTCCAACGCTTTCAACCTGGTGGACATCATGGACGGGCTGGCGAGCGGCGTCGGCGTCATCGCCGCCACCTTCCTGCTGGTCGTCGCCCTGCTCAACGGCCGGGTGGTGGTGGCGGCCCTGACCGTGGCCCTGATCGGCGCCCTGCTCGGCTTCCTGCGCTTCAACTTCCACCCCGCCCGGATCTACCTGGGCGACTGCGGCAGCCTGTTCGTCGGCCTGCTGCTCGGCGCCCTGGCCATGGTGATGGACTACACCCGCACCAACCCGCTCGGCTTCGTCGCGCCGCTCTTCATCCTCGCCGTGCCGCTGGTCGATACGGCCTACGTCACCGTGCTCCGGCTGCGGGCCGGGCGGCGGATCTACCACGGCAGCCCCGACCACTTCCCGCTGCGGCTGCGGCGCCGGCTGGGCGGCTCGACCCCGGCCACGGTGCTGGTGGTGTACGCCGTGGCCGTGGTCTCGGGCGGGCTCGGCCTGGCGGTGCTGTACCTCGGCCCGGCCGCGACCGTGGCCCTGGTCGTGGCGGCGGCGCTGGCGGCTCTCGCAGCCCTCGTCTGGCTGGCGCGGGTGCGGATGGACGCGCCGTGAGGCCGGTGGTCGTGGTCGGCGCCGGCCTCACCGGCCTGGTGGCGGCGGAGCGGCTCGGCCGGGCCGGGGTCGGGGTGCTGCTGGCCGAGCGGCAGGCCGAGGCGGGGGGTGCCTGCCGCAGCGTCGAGCAGGACGGCTTCGTGTTCGACCACACCGCCCACCTGCTCCACTGCCGGCGGCCGGGGGTCGAGGCCTACCTGCGCCGCCTCGGGGTGTGGTCGGCGATGGCCGTCCACCAGCGGCGGACGGCGGTGGTGGTCGACGGTCACGTGACCCCCTACCCGATCCAGATCAACACCCACGGCCTGGCGCCGGAGGCCCGGCGCGACTGCCTGCTCGGCTTCGTCCGGGCCTGGGCGACGCCGCTGCCCGGGCGGGAGCGGACCTTCCGCGACTGGGTGCTCAACCGGTTCGGCGACGGGCTCGGCCGCCACTTCTTCTTCCCGTACAACCAGAAGCTGTTCCGGGCGGCGCCCGAGGAGCTGGGGCTGGACTGGGTCGGCCGCTACGTGCCGCGGCCGCGCCTGGAGGAGGTGGTGGACGGGGCCTGCGGCCTGCACCGCGCGCCGGTCGGCTACAACGCCACCTTCCGCTACCCCGAGCGGGGCGGCATCCGCATGCTGCCGGACGCGGTCGCGGGCGAGCTCGCCCGGCACCAGAGCGCCGAGGTTGCCCTCGCCACGGCGGTGGTCGGCATCCATCTCGGCGAGCGCTGGCTCGAGCTGGAGCGCGGCTCCCGGGTGCCCTTCGCGCGGCTGGTCGCGACCGTGGCCCTGCCGACCCTGCTCGACCTGCTCCGGGACCGTCTGCCAGACGAGGTGGCGGCGGCCCGCCGCCGCCTCCGCTGGGTGCGGGTGGTCAACCTGGCCCTCGGCGTCGACGGCCCGCCGCCGCGACCCGAGCACTGGCTCTACTTCCCTGACCCGACCCTGCCCTACTACCGGGTCGGCTTCCCCTCCAACCACGGCCGCCTGGCGCCGCCCTCCTGCCACACCGTGTCGGTGGAGATCAGCGTCGACCCGCGCTCGACCGACGACGAGACCGCGGTCGCGGCGGCCGAGGCCGGGCTGGCGCGGACCGGGCTGCTCGTGCCCGAGCGGGTGCGGGTGCGACTGGTGACGGCGCTCGACCCCGGCTACGTCGTCTACGACCTCGAGCGGCGGCAGGCGCTCGCCACCCTGCGCCGCTTTCTCCGCGCCCACGGCGTGATCGTCGCCGGACGCTGGGCGGAGTGGAAGTACTCGGCCATGGAGGACGCGGTGGTCGACGGCATGCGGGCAGCCCGGGCGGCGCGGCGGGAGAGCCGTGCGGTCTGACCCGGCGGGGGGCACGACGGGACCGCACGGGGCTGCCGGCGGTCCGGCGCGGCGGCTGCGGGTGTTGCACTGCATCACCCGGCTCGAGCTGGGCGGCGCCCAGGGCAACACCCTGCACACGGTCGGCCACCTCGACCCGGCCGCCTTCGAGGCCGCCCTCGCCTGGGGCCCCGGCGACCGGCTCGACCGCGCCGCCGAGGGCCTGGCCGGGGTCCGGCTCTACCCCGTCTCGGGCCTGGTGCGGCCGGTGGCGCCGGCCCGCGACCTGAGCGCCGTGGCGGCGCTGCGGGGCGTGATCCGGTCGTTCCGCCCCGACCTGGTCCACACCCACTCCTCCAAGGCGGGGGTGGTCGGCCGGGCCGCGGCCGCGCTCGAGCGGGTGCCGGCGGTGGTCCACACCGTGCACGGTTTCGGGTTCACGCCGCTGCAGCCGCTGCCGGTGCGGGCGCTCTTCTTCCTGGCCGAGAAGGTCGCGGCCCGCTGGACCCACCACTTCGTGGTCGTGTCCCGGGCCAACCTGAGCCTCGGCCTGGAGCTGGGGCTGTTCCCGGCCGAGGGGGTCACCCTGATCCGCTCCGGCATCGCCCTCGAGCGCTTCCGGCAGCCGGCCGACGGCGCCGCCGCGCGGGCGCGTCTCGGCCTGGAGGCGGTCGCCCCGGTCGTGACCCAGGTCGGGAACTTCAAGCCGCAGAAGGCGCCGCTCGACTTCGTCAGGGTCGCGGCCACGGTGGCGCGCGCGGTGCCCGAGGCCCGGTTCGTGATGCCCGGCGACGGCCCCCTGCGGCCGGCCGCCGAGGCGTTGGCGCGGGAGCTGGGCGTCGCCGGGCGGGTGGCGTTCTGCGGCTGGTGGGAGGACGTGCCGGCGCTGCTGGCGGCGACCGCGGTGTCGGTCCTGACCTCCCGCCACGAGGGCCTGCCGCGGGCGGTGGTCGAGTCGCTGGCCGCCGGGGTGCCGGTGGTGGCGACCGCGGTCGACGGCACGGCGGAGGTCGTCCGCCACGGCGTGAACGGCTTCCTGGCCCCGCCCGGCGACGTCGCCGCCCTGGCCGCGGGCGTCGTCGCGCTGCTTCGCCGACCCGAGCTCCGCGCTCGCCTGGCGGCGGCCGCCCGGGAGGGGCTGGAGGAGTTCGACATCGACCGCATGGTGCGCGAGCAGGAGGTGCTGTACCGATGGCTGTCTGGCCGCTCGACCTGCTGAGCCTCTACGTCTTCGTCGTCGGCGCGGTGGTGGGGAGCTTCCTCAACGTCGTCGTCTACCGCCTGCCCCGCGACCGGTCCCTGGTCCGACCGCGCTCCGCCTGCCCGCACTGCGGCGCCGCCATCCGCTGGTTCGACAACGTGCCGCTGCTGTCGTGGCTGCTGCTGCGCGGGCGCTGCCGTGACTGCCGGGGCCGGATCTCGGTCCGCTACCCGCTGGTGGAGCTGGCGGCGGGCCTGGCGGCGGTGCTGGCCCTGGCCCGCTTCGGCCTGACGCTGGTGGCGGCGGAGGTGGTGGTCTTCGTCTGGGTGTCGATCGCCCTCGGCCTGATCGACCTCGAGCACCAGCTCCTGCCCGACGTCATGACCTACCCGGCGATGGTCCTGGGCCTCGTCGCGTCCTGGGCCGGCGGCTTCGCCACCCTGATCCAGTCGGTTCTCGGCCTGGTGGTCGGCGCCCTCCTGCCGACCCTGGTGATCATCGGCTACAAGCTGGTGCGGGGCGAGGAGGGGATGGGCTGGGGCGACGTCAAGTACCTGGCCGCGATCGGCGCCGTGGTGGGGGTGCGCGACTGCATGTGGGTGCTGGTGCTGGCGGCGGTGGCCGGGGCCGCGGTCGGCATCGGCCTGTGGGCGACCGGCCGTGGCAACGGCAAGACGGCGCTGCCGTTCGGCACCTTCCTGGCCGCCGCGGTGGTGGTCTGGTTGCTGCTGCCGGCGCCGTGGCGGGAGGTCGTGACCGCCCTCTGGCGCCTCGGCCCGCCCGCCCCGTAGGGCGGGCCGTCAGTCCCGGGCCGGGACGGCCGCCGCGAGGAGGGCGGCGAGGAGGGCGCGGTGCTGCGTCGGCAGCACGGTGCGGAGGTCGACCACCACCTCGTCGTCCTCGATCCGGGCGACGACCGGCGGGGAGCCCCGTCGCAGGCGGTCGGCGAGGGTCTGGCCGCCGGCCAGGGCGAGGCCCCAGCTGGGCAGCGTGTCCTCGGGGGTGGTGCCGCCGCCGAGGGTGGCCCGGGTCGGTCGG
>CAYTJW010000496.1:0-4726 GCA_964438135.1 uncultured Thermoanaerobaculia bacterium | reverse complement strand
GAGGGGGCCGCCGGCGGGCCGACCGCCTCAGCCCCGGCGCAGCTGCCGTAGCCGGTCCCGCACCGCCGCGGCGTGCCCGGCCGCCTTGACCTTCGGCCAGTGGTGGGCGACCGTGCCGTCGGGGTCGACCAGCACCGTCGAGCGGATCACGCCCTCGGTGGCGCGGCCGTACATGAGCTTGGTTCCCCAGGCCCCGTAGCGCTTCATCACCGTGCGCTCCGGGTCCGACAGCAGGCGCACGCGCAGCCCGTGCCGGGCGACGAAGGCGCGGTGCCTGGCCGGCGGGTCCGGGCTGCAGCCCAGCACCAGCGCGTCCAGCTCGGCCAGCTCCGGCACCACGGCCGAGAGCTCGCAGGCCTCGGTCGTGCAGCCGGGGGTGTCGTCCTTGGGGTAGAAGTAGAGCACCACCCAGGAGCCCCGCAGGTCGGCCAGGGAGACCGGGGTCTCGTCCTGGTCCGGGAGGGTGAAGGGGGGCGCCGGGGCGCCGACGCGGATCCCGGTCTCGGCCATCTCGCACCTCCTCGCTCGCGGGCGACAACGCCGCCGGGGCGCGCCCGCTTCCCGCCATGCTACGCTGCCGCACGGCCGACGCCCTCGGAGGTGGTCATGCGCCCGACCCTCACCCTGCTCGAAGCCGACCTCAGGGACCGCATCGTCGCCGAGGCGCGGGACATCCTGCGCGAGGTCGGCGTCGAGGTCCACAACCGCGCCGTCCTCGACCTGCTGGCGGCGAACGGCGCCACGGTCGACGCGGCGCGGCAGCGGGCCCTGCTGCCGGACGCGGTGGTCGACCGGGCCCTGGCCTCGGTGCCGCGCTCCTTCCGCCTCCACGACGTGCTCGGCGCCCAGACCCACGACTTCTCGGGCGACGCCGTCCACTTCACCCCGGGCTCGGCCGCGATCCACGTCCTCGACGGCGCCACCGGCGCCATCCGCCGCCCGACCACGGCCGACTACGTCGCCCACGCCAAGGTGGTGGCGGCCTTGCGCCACCTCGACGCCCAGAGCACGGCCCTGATCCCGGCCGACGTGCCGGAGCGGATCTCCGACTCCTACCGCCTCTACCTGAGCCTGCTGTTCGGCACCAAACCGGTCGTGACCGGGGCCTTCACGGTCGAGGCCTTCGCCGTCATGCGCGACCTGCAGCTGGCGGTGCGGGGCTCGGCCGAGGCGCTGCGGGCCAGGCCGCTGACGGTCTTCTCCTGCTGCCCCACCTCGCCCCTGAGGTGGAGCGACGTCACCTCGCAGAATCTGGTCGACTGCGCCCTGGCCGGCATCCCGGCCGAGCTCATCGCCATGCCGCTGGCCGGCTTCATCGCCCCGGTGACCCTGGTCGGCAGCCTGGTCCAGCACACCGCCGAGACCCTGAGCGGCGTGGTCATCTCCCAGCTCGCCGCGCCCGGGGCGCCGCTCCTCTACGGCGGCTCGCCGGCGGTGTTCGACATCCGCTACGAGACCACGCCGATGGGAGCGGTCGAGACCATGATGCTCGACTGCGCCTACTGCGAGATCGGCCACTCCCTCGGCATTCCGACCCAGGCCTACATCGCCCTGTCCGACGCCAAGCTGCTCGACGCCCAGGCCGGCCTCGAGACCGCCGCCGGCGCCCTGCTCGCCGCCCTGTCCGGCGTCAACAGCGTGTCCGGCCCCGGCATGCTCGACTTCGAGAGCTGTCAGAGCCTCGAGAAGCTGGTGCTCGACAACGAGATCTGCGGCATGGCCCGGCGCCTGCTCGCGGGCATCGCGCCGCGCGAGGACTTCCCGGCCCGCCCCCTGCTCGAGGAGCTGCTGCGCGACGGCCACCTGCTGATCGCCGGCCACACCCGCCGCCACCTCAAGACCGAGATCGCCTTCCCCGGGCCGGTCGTCGACCGCGCCAACCGCGCCCGCTGGCAGGAGGACGGCGGCCTGACCCTCGGCCAGCGCGCATCGGCCGAGGTCGACCGCCTGCTGTCCGCCTGGACACCCTCCCCCCTCGCCCCCGAGGCCAAGCGCGAGCTGCGCCGGGTGATGGAGGCCGAGGCCCGCCGGTGGGGCCTGGAGTGCCTGCCGGACGCCCCCGACGCGGGCTGAGCCGCCTCGACGCTGGCGGCCCGAGCCGCTACAATCCCGGGCGATGGAGGGAGCGCAGAACGTCCTCGTCGTCGAGGTGGCGCAGGCACTGTTCGACAAGATGGCGCCGGTGCTCCAGCGGCAGGACTTCGAGGTGGACCGCTTCCCGGACGCGGCGCGGGCCCTGGACCTGGTCACGCTGGTGCCGTTCACCGCCATCGTCGTCGCCTTCCCGTTGCGGCAGGTCCCGCTCGAGCGCTTCCTGGAAGTGGTGCGGGAGGGGGAGTCGGCGCTCGCGTCGGTGGCGGTCCTGGTCGAGCCGCCGCACCGCGCCTCCGCCCAGGCGTTCCTCGGCAACGGCGTCGACCTGGTGCTCGACGCCGAGAACGCGCCGCAGGAGATGCAGCGCCTGCTGTGCACGCTGCTCGGCGTGTCGCCGCGGGCGGCGATGCGGATCATGGTCAAGCTCGAGCTGCGCCTCGAGCCGCGACTGTCCGGCGACCGCTTCATGGCCCAGACCGAGGACGTGTCCTCCTCCGGCATGCTGGTCATCACCAAGCGGCGCTACCCGATGGGCAGCACCGCCCGCTTCGAGATGGCGCTGCCGGACGGGAGCGGTGTGGTCACCGGCGAGGCCGACGTCGCCCGCCTCACCGAGCCCGGCCTCGACCGCATCGAGGGCATCGGCTTCCGCTTCACCGCCTTCGACGGCGACGGCCAGGTCCGGCTGCAGCGTTGCCTGGAGCGCCTGGGCATCGGGCGCTGAGGCGGCGGTGGGGCGCCGGAGCGTCGTGACATGAGCGGCCCCCCGGGCGGACCGACGAACGTCCCTCCGCGCCCCGCCCACCCGGGAGGCCGCCGGTGGTGAGCATCGAGGTCGGCCGGCACGCCGGCTTCTGCCGCGGGGTCAAGCACGCCGTCGACGAGGCCTTCGCCTGCGCCCGCGAGGCCGACGAGGAGATCCTCACCGACGGCGAGCTGATCCACAACCCACAGACCCTGGAGCTGCTCGACCGGCACGGGGTGCGGGTGCTGTCCGCGGACGACGACCTGGAGCGGGCGCGGGGCCGGCTGGTCGTGGTCCGCGCGCACGGGGTCACCCCGCAGCGGCTGGCGCAGCTCAAGGCCGTGGCGCGCGACGTGCGCAACCTGACCTGCCGCGACGTCGGCCGGGTGCAGGCCACGATCAGGCGCCACCGCGGCAGCGTGGTCATCTTCGGCAAGCCGGACCACCCCGAGGTGCGCGGCCTGCTCGGCTTCGCGCGCGACGGCCACACGGTCCGCTCGGTCGAGGAGGTCGCCGGCCTGCCCCAGCTCGAGGACGTGCTGCTGGTGTCGCAGACGACCATGAACCGGGAGGCGTTCACGCGGGTGGCGGAGGCGGTGCGGGCACGCTACCCCGGGGCGCACGTTGCCGACACCATCTGCGACGCCACCGAGCTGCGCCAGAACGAGGTCCGGGAGATGGCCCGGCGCAACGACTGCGTGCTGGTCATCGGCGGCTCCTCGAGCTCCAACACCCGCCGCCTGCACGAGATCGCCAGCGAGCTGACGGCCGCCCACCTGGTCTCCGACGTCGAGGAGGTGCGGCGCCTGCCGCTGGCGGGGTGCCGCAGCATCGGCATCACCGCCGGCGCCTCGACCCCGGACTGGCAGATCCAGGAGGTGGTGGAGGAGGTGCGGCGGGCGACGCGCGGCCCCGCCACCCGGGCCCTGGTCGGCCTGCTGTCTCTCGCCCTCCACGGCAAGCTGGTGATCGCCCTCGGCGCCTTCCTCCTGTCGCTGGCCGTGGCCGACAACCTCGGCCTCCCCTTCTCGGTCGAGGTGGCGGTGCTGGGCGCCCTCTACTACGTCTCCATGTCCCTCCTCAACGCCTGGGCCAACCGCCGCGCCCTCCGCCTCGACAACCCCGGCCGCCACCGCCAGCTGACGCGCTGGAGGTGGGTCCTCGGCGGGGTCTTCGTCCTCTCCTCCCTCACCCTCCTCGCCATCGCCTTCCACCTCGGCCGGGGCATCCTCATCCTCACCCTGTTCTCGCTCGCCCTCGGCGTGGTCTACAACCTCGCCCACCTGCCCCTCGCCGACCCCACTCGCCGGCTCCTCCTCCTCCGCCAGAGCGAGCTGCTCGCCCTCAAGTCGGTGGTGATCGCGTTCGCGGTCAGCGTCCTGCTCAACGGTCTGCCCGTCGTCCACCACTTCCCGCGCGCGCTCCACGACCCGTCCTCGGCCGCGGCCGTCCTCGGCCGCCTCGGCTTCTCCTTCTCGCTCGTCTACGTCTTCCTGCTGATCTTCACCCGTCAGTCGCTGTTCGAGATCAAGACCGCCCAGAGCGACCGCATCGCCGGCGTCTCGAGCCTGCTCGACGTGATGAGCGGGTCGGCCCTGCGCGGGCTCCTGTTCGCCCTGCCCGCGGCCCTCCTGGTCGCCATGCTGGCCGGCGTCGTCTCCGGCGACTGCCCGCCCGACAAGACACGCTACCTCGTCGCGGTCGGCTACGACGCCCTCGTGGTGGCACTGTCCCGCAACCGCACGCTCCTCGCCAGCCCCTTCGCCTTCGAGCTGCTGGTGGAGTCGAACCTGTACGTGGCCGGGCTGATCGCGCTGCTGTAGAGGAGCTGCCAGCGGAGCCTGTTTCAAAACCCCTGTCATCCCGAGGAGACCCGCAGGGTCGACG
>CAYTJW010000495.1:0-4733 GCA_964438135.1 uncultured Thermoanaerobaculia bacterium | reverse complement strand
GGGCGAGACCGTCGCCCCGCTGCTGCTCGAGGCGCGGGCCGCCGGCGCGGACCTGGCGCGCGTCCCCGGGCTGGTCGTGCTGCGCTCGGGCCGCGCTGTCGCCACGGCGCCGCCGCCGCTCGAGCCGGACCTCGACCGCCTCGGCCTGCCCGCCTACCACCTCCTGCCGATGGCGAGCTACGACCGCTACAACGTCGTCTCCATGCGCGGCTGCCCGTACAGCTGCAGCTTCTGCGCCTCGACCGCGATCTTCGGCCGGCGGGTCCGCTACCGCTCGCCCGCCTCCATCCTGGCCGAGGTCGAGCTGCTGCTCCGCCGCCACGGCCCCCGCCACTTCTGGTTCTCCGACGACACCTTCACCGCCAACCGCCGCCACACCGAGGAGCTGCTGCGCGCGCTCCTCGCCGCCCGCCTCGACCTCAGCTGGTCGTGCCTGACCACGGTCACGAGCGTCCGCCCCGAGCTCCTGGCGCTGATGCGGGAGGCCGGCTGCCAGTACGTCTCGTACGGCATCGAGTCCGGCAGCACCGCCATCCTGGCCGCGGTCGGCAAGCGCATCTCGCCGCGGGCGATCGTCGAGACCTCGCGCGCCACCCGCGCCGCCGGCCTGCGCCACTTCGGCTTCTTCATCCTCGGCCTGCCCGGCGAGAGCTGGGACACGGTCTACGACACCTGCCACCTGATCTACGCCTCCGAGCTCGACGGCGGCGGCATGAACGTCCTCGTCCCGCTCCCCGGCACGAGGCTGTGGCGCGAGCTCCACGACGAGAGGCGGCTGTTCTCGGTCGACGAGCTGCGCTGGGACGAGATGTTCGCCCGGGTCGGCTACGAGGCCCGCGCGAGCTACCCGGCCGAGCTGGCTGCGCGCTGGTGCGGGCTCGCGCCGGAGGAGCTGCTCGAGGCCTGCCGGCTGGGCGAGCGGATGCTGGTCATGGCCCGCCACCGGCGCGAACGGGCCGGGGGAGGGCCGCAGCTCCCGCCACCCCCGGCTGGCCACGGGGCGGTCCGGGGAGAGGCGGGATGAGGGTCCAGACCCAACAGACGCTCCGTCGCTCGAGCGAGTGGGTGGACGGTCGGCAGCTGGATCGGGACGGCGCGGCGAGAGCCCGGTTCCACCCGGCCAGCGCCGGCACAGGAATCGCCTTCGTGCGCAGTGACCTGCCCGGAGAGCCGCGAGTCAGGTGCGAGCCGGGCGCCCTCCGCGACATGCCGCGGTGGACCTCCATCGAGCGCGACGGCCTGTTCGTGCACCACACCGAGCACGTGCTCGCCGCGCTCGCCGGGGCCGGCGTCGACAACGTCGAGGTCGAGCTGGTGTCAGATCGACTGCCGGTGCCGCAGGGAGGCTCGTGCGCGGCCTTCTCGAGGGCGCTGAGCGCGGCGGGGCTGCGCGACCAGGTCGAGCCACGGCTGGTGTGGGCCGTCCGCCGACCGCTCATGGTCGAGAGGCGGCTGACGGCTCTTGACGGACGAGGGGGAGAGCTGGCCGCCGGGTCGACCGGCTACGTCGTGGCCGTGCCCGGCGACCACTTCCAGGTCTGCTGCATGGTCGCCTACCGCACCAACGACGCGACCCTGGTGGGGCTCGCCGACTTCGACGACCAGGCGCATCGCTTCGCCGACTCCCTCGCTGACGCGCGGACCTACTACCTCCGCGCGGAGGAGCAGGGCCTCAGGGAGACCCTCGGCGAGGTGCGCAGCGACTTCATGTGCCTCGACGAGCACAGCCCGCAACCGCTGTTGTCCGAGGCCGCCAGCCACAAGATCGCCGACCTCATCGGCGACCTGGCGACCCTCGGTCACCGGGTGACCGGCCGCTTCCTGATGTCGAGGTCAGGGCACCAGCTCCACCGCGATCTCGTTCGCCAGCTTGCCGGTGGGGCGGCCGTCCTCGTGCATGAGGCGGCGACCGACGGCCGATGAGGCCCTCGACCTCATCCACGCCCACCCGGGCAACCGGCCGAGCCGCGGGTGCGCCCGGGCCTCCGCGCCCGCCGGTCGACGGCGTTTCCCGCACCGACCCCCGCGCGGGGCGGCTGCCATCGGCGAGGCGGCCTCCCGGCCGGGCCAACCGTCGCGGTGGTCACCCCGCCCTCTGCGGGTAGGTCAGGAGGCGACATGCGGGTCGTGCACCTCCCGGTCAACATCGCCTCGCAGATCAGCTACACCGTGCGGGCGCTGCGCTCGTGCGCGGTGGACAGCTGGGGCCTCGCCTGCGGCGCGGTCGAGGTCGACAGCGACGCCGTCGAGCTCCTGCCGGCGAACGAGGGCGCCAACGCGGCAACCCGGGCGATCCGGCGCGCGTCGCGCTACCTGCGCATTCTCGCCGCAGTCCGACGCGCCGACGTCGTCCACTGGCACTTCGTCTGGGGGGTTCCGGGGGCGCTCGACGTCCGCTTCGCCGCCATGCTGGGCAAGAAGCTGGTGGTCGAGTTCTGGGGCTCCGACATCCGGGTCCCCGACCACGAGACCCGGGACAACCCGTGGTACGCGGCGGCAGCCCCCTCCTACGAGTACCGCCAACTGGAGAGCCGGAGCGCCTCCGAGGCCCGGCAGCGTCGGTTCCGCCGCGCCGGGGTGCGGACCTGCCTCGTCAACGAGAGCGTGGCGGACTGCGTGGTCCCCGGCCTCTTCGACACCGTCGTCCCGACCCGGGTGCGCCTCGACCTGACCGGGCTCGCCGTGTCGCCGCCAGACCCGGGGCGGGTCCGCCCGGTCGTCGTCCACAGCCCCACCGCCACCGCCGCCAAGGGCACGCCCGCTGTCCTCGCCGCGGTCGAGAAGGCCCGCGCAACCCACGAGGTGGAGCTTCGCCTGCTCCACCAGGTGCCCCGGCCCGAGGTCCTCGACGCCCTGCGAGCGTGCGACCTGTTCCTCGACCAGTTCGTGGTCGGCGCATACGGCCTGGCCGCGGTCGAGGCGATGGCCCTCGGCAAGCCGGTGGTGTGCTACCTCAAGCCGTCGATGGTCGCCCGCTACCCACCCGACCTGCCGATCGTCAACGCCACCCAGGACACCCTGGCCGAGACCCTCGCCCGGCTGCTGGACGACGGGCCGCTGCGGCACGAGCTCGGGCTGCGCGGTCGGTCCTACGTCGAGCGCCACCACGACGCCCGCGCCGCGGCCCGCGAGCTGCTGGCCCTCTACGGGCGGCTCTAGGCCATGCTCGGCCACCTCCGCCAGCTCGCCTCCGAGAGCCTCGTCTACGGCCTGGCCAACGTCGCCATGCGCTCGCTGGCGGTGGTCCTGGTGCCGGTCTACACCCGTCTCTTCGACCCGGCCGAGTACGGCGTCCTCAGCCTCGTGACCGCCACGATCGCCGGGGTCTCGATCGTCGCCGGCCTGGCGCTCGACACCGCTGCCCACCGCTGGTACTGGGACACCGCCAGCCCCGACGACCGCCGGCAGACCCTGGCCTCGTGGGCCTGGTGCCAGCTGACGGTCGCCTCCGCCCTGGCCGTCGTCCTCGTGGCCGGCGCCAGGCCGCTCGCCCGGCTCGTGGTCGGCGACCCCGCCGCTGCCCCCTACCTGGGCCTCGCCGCCCTCACCCTGCCCCTGTCCGGCCTCGGCGTGGTGGCGGTCAACTGGCTCAGGATGCAGCGCCGGCCGTGGGCGACCGCCCTCTTCACCCTCGCCTCGGGCTCGACCCAGCTGCTCCTGACGCTGGCGCTGGCGGTCGGCCTCGGCTGGCGCCTGGCCGGGGTGTTCGCGGCCCAGCTCGGCGCGGCCCTGGCGAGCGCCGCCCTCGCCCTCGCCCTGATGCGCGACTGGCTGAGCCTGCGCCGCTTCGCCGCCGCCCGCCTCCGGGCCATGCTCCGCTACGCCCTGCCCCTGATCCCGGCGGCCCTCGCCTACTGGGTGGTGAGCCTGGCCGACCGCTACTTCCTGCGCGTCTTCGCGTCCACCGCCGAGGTCGGCCTGTACGCGGTCGGCAGCACCGTCGCCGCGGCCGTCGCCCTCGCCACCGGCGCCTTCCAGCAGGCGTGGGGGCCGTTCGCGCTCTCCATCCACCAGGAGCCCGGCGCCCGCCGGGTCTACGCCCAGGTGTTCCTGCTCTACCTGTGGGGCGGCTGCGCCCTGGCCACGGCGCTGACCCTGCTGGCGCCGGAGATCCTCGCCCTGGTGGCGACCGAGGCCTACGCCGGGTCGGCGCAGGTGGTCGGCTTCCTGTCCCTGGCCGCGGTCATGACCGGCCTGTCCTACGTCGCCGCGGTCGGGCCCACGATCGTCAAGACCATGGCCCCGACCGGTCTCGCCATCTCGGTCGCCGCCGTCGCGGACCTCGGCCTCTGCCTGACCCTGGTGCCCGCGTTCGGCAGTCGCGGCGCGGCCGCCGCCACCCTCGTGGCGCAGGCGCTGGTCCCGGCCTACGTCTTCTACCGCTCGCAGCGCCTCTACCCGATCCCCTACCGCCTCCCGACCGGCGTGGCGCTGGTGGCGCTGGCGGTGGCGTCGATGGCCGCCGCCGGCCCGCTCGCCGCGGCCCGCCCGCTCGTCGCGGTCGGCGCCAAGCTCGCCCTGCTGGCCCTGTGGCTGCCGCTCCTCCCCCTCCTCGGGGTGCTGCCGAAGGAGCTGTGGCAGCGGAACCGCGGCCCCACCGGGGAGTAGTACACTGCCCGTGCGCCGGGCGCCGCCCGGGCGCCGGCCGACAGGAGAGCCCATGAGCACGGACCACCCCGCCCCCGCCGCGCGCCGGGGCTGACGCCCGCCGCCGCGCGCCATGGCCCGCTGCC
>CAYTJW010000494.1:0-4733 GCA_964438135.1 uncultured Thermoanaerobaculia bacterium | reverse complement strand
GACGACTTCGCCCGCCTCCGCCTCCTGCGGCGGGCTCTCGCCGAGCGGCAGGGCGTGCCGCCGTACATCGTCTGCCACGACTCGACCCTGGCCGCGATCGCCGCCTCCCGTCCCGCCTCCCTGGTCGAGCTGGGGGACGTGAAGGGCATGGGGGAGGTCAAGGTTCGCCGGTACGGCCCGGCGATCCTGGCCGTGCTCGCCGGCCGCCCGCCCGAGGAGGCGGCGGGGCTGGTCGGCGACTGAGAGCGCGCTCGCCGCCCCCGGCCGGGCCTCGGCGGTGGTCGGCGGCGCCGCGGGGCGTGACTGGGCTATGCTGGGGGGACCAGGACCGGTCGCGACCTCGCTCCCCGGTCCGGAGAGAGCCGCATGCCCGCCGTTCGCCGCCTCTCGCCGCCCCCGCCCGACCCCGATCTCGGCCTCTGGCAGGGCCGGTCGGTGGCGCGCCGGTTCTCCTCCCCGGACGGTCTCGTCGTCCTGGTCGGGCGCACCGCCGCGGACAACGACATCCTGACCTTCAAGCTGGCTGCGCCCGGCGACTTCTGGCTCCACGTCGCGGCCGGCTCCGGCTCCCACGTCGTGGTGCGCAACCCGGCCGGTCTCGAGCGTCTGCCGCGCGCGACCGAACGCCTCGCGGCGGCGCTGGCGGCCGGCCACTCGCGCTTCCGCGGCGGCGGCCGGGTCGCGGTCCACCTGACGACCTGCGCCGAGGTCTCCAAGCCGCGCGGCGCCCCGGCCGGATTGGTCGCCCTGCGCCGCTTTCGCACCGTCCACGCCCTCCCGGAGCGGGGCGAGGGGGAGGGGTAGGGCGGTCTGCCGCCCGGCCGGCCGGCCTGCGCCCGGGAAGCTGGACCGCGCTGGCCGGGTGGTCGATAATGCCGGGGTGGCGGTCCGCCGCTGGCCCGCTGCCCGGACGCCGTGACCGAGGCCCCTGCTTCCTGCTGTGGTCGACTGGACAACCTCGAGGAGGAGATGGCCAACCTGCGCTCCATCCTCGAGGCCGTCTACCGCGTGCCGGGCGACTGCAGCCTCGAGCACGTCGACGTCTGCGGCCAGTGCTGGCCGGTCGCCGGCGCCGTCGGCGGCGACCACCTGGTGTTCGTCGACTTCAAGCGTCGCTTCGACCTCGACCGCCGCATCCGCCTCGCCCAGCGCGCCGGGCGCGAGGGGGTCGCCCTCCGCCTCGAGGAGAACCGCGACCGCCTCGGCGTGCTGCTGGCCGACGTCGCCGGTCACCAGGTGACCGACGCCCTGGTCGCGGCCATGCTCCACCAGGCGTTCCTGGTCGGCGTCGGCTACGAGCTGGAGCAGAACGGCGAGGTGACGCCGAAGCTGATCGAGGTCCTCAACACCCGCTTCTACCAGTCGTCGAGCGTCAGCAAGTTCGTGACCATGGTCTACGGCGAGGTGACCGAGGACGGCGCCTTCCGCTTCATCCTCGCCGGCCACCCGCGGCCGATGGTCTTCTCCGCCGAGTTCGACCGCTTCGTCTCGATCGGCGAGGACCGCCTGGCCTCCTTCCCGCCGATCGGCGTCCTCCCGAGCGAGAGCGACGTCGACCGCGACATGAGCGCCCGCTCGCCCCACTATGCCCGGCGGTACACCGTCAACGAGGTCAACCTGATGGCGCCGGGCGACATCCTGCTGCTCCTGACGGACGGCATCCTGGAGCACGAGCGGGAGGGCGAGGACTTCGCGCCGACCCACCTCGAGGACGCCCTGCGGGCGGCCAAGCACCTCCCCTCGGCGGCGATCCTCGACCAGGTCCGCGCCGCGGTGCTGGCCTTCGCCCCGCAGCAGGACGACATGAGCCTGGTCGTGGTCAAGCGGCGCTAGCCGAATCCGGGCCTGGCCCGGGGCCCCGGCCGGCCGTCACCGGAGCAGCGCCCGCACCGCCCCGGCGCCGAGCACCACCCCCAGCACGGCCACCGCCAGGAGCTGGGCGACGGCGTTGAAGACCCAGGTCAAGAGCGCCTTGCGGAAGGGCACGACGAACACCGCCTGGATGACGAAGACGGACAGCGCCAGGCCGAGCAGGAAGCCGAGGGCCGTGCCGACCACCGGCACCACCGAGCACAGCCCGCCGATCAGCCAGGTGACGAACGTGGCCCCGATCGACGCCAGCAGCGCCTTGCCGAAGGTGGCGTCCCGCACCCCGGCCAGCTTCGCCCCGAGCAGCATGAGCAGGGCCGAGAGCGCCACCGCCACCACCACCCCGAGCGCGACCGCCAGCAGACACCCGCCGAGCAGCTCACCCACCTCGACCTCCCGGGGCCCGACCGCGACCGAGGCCCTCCTCCCATCCTACCGCTCAGGCCAGGCGGGGTGGTGCGTCCGGAAGGCGGCGTCGCCCGATCAGCACCGACGACAGCCAGGCGAGGGCGTAGAGCCCGAGGGCAATCAGCCAGATGGCGCGCATGCCGAGCGCCATCGAGGCGTACTCGATCAGACCCCCGGCCATGGCGCCGACCAGGTTGACGCCGAGAGCGTAGCCGGTGGTCGGCTCCCGGGCGAACAGGGTGCTGAAGCAGGTCGCCGCGCAGTACACCGGCGCGCCGACCAGCACCGCCGCGGCCGTGGCCCGCAGCGGCAGGGGTAGGGCGAAGAGGGCGGCGAGGGGGAACACGGCGTTGAGCAGGATCAGCGCCAGCAGGGTCGGCCAGGCGAACGCGAGCGGTGGTGCCCAGCGCCGCAGCACGCTCCAGTTGGCGACGAAGATCGTCAGCAGCACGGCGGCGAACACCACGGCGTTGACGGTCCAGGTGCTGCCGAACAGCAGGGCCATCCGCACCACCGCGCTCGACTCCATGAGGGTGAAGCCGAGGCCGAGGAGCAGGTAGTCGGCGTGCAGGCCGGTGGCCGGGTGCAACCGGCGGAGGAGGAAGAGGACGCCGAGGACCAGGACCGCGACCAGGCCGACGAGGCTGAGGTGCTCGCGACCGACCGCCCGCCGCTCCAGGTAGACGAACGGCCAGTCGTCGGTCGACGGCGTGCCGGGCTCTCCGGTCGCCAGCTCGCCGCCTGCCTGCGGCAGGCGCTCGACCCCGGGTCCGGCCACCACCACGGTGTTGAACAGGAAGCGGGACTCGGTCGGGTACAGCCGCACGGCGTCGCCGAACACCGCCTCGACGGTGGCGAGGATGCGGCCGTACAGCCAGGGGCGGAAGACGGCATAGTAGACCGCCACCAGGCCGTCGTCGGTCAGGACCCGCCGGGCGTCCGCCAGGCCCTCCCGGGTGTAGACGAAGTTCTCCAGCCGGACGCTGGACAGGCCGGACAGCAGCGCCTGCGAGTCGAGGGTGCCGAACACCACCAGGTCGAAGCGCCGGTCGGTTTGCTTGAGGAAGGCGCGGGCGTCGCCGACCACGGCCTCGACCCGCCGGTCCTGGTACGGCCGGGCCGGGTTGACGAGCTGGCCGAGCTCGAGGATCACCGGGTCGATCTCGACCGCCACCACCTCCTCGGCGCCGTTGGCGAGCGCCACGGTCAGGTCGTTGCCGGTGCCGGCTCCCAGCACCAGCACCCGGCGCGGGCCGGCGCCCTGGTGCAGCTCGCGGTAGAGCTTGTACGGCTGGCTCCACTTCTCCAGCATGTGCCGCTGGAGGTCGCGCGCCTCCGGTCCGGTCGCGGTCCAGTCGACCGCGTACTGGTGGAGGGAGGAGTTGACCCACACCCTCAGGCCGGTTGCCTCCTGCTCCCACTGCACGAGGTAGTACGGGCTCCAACGAACGTTGTGGGTGTCCGAACCGAGTGCCAGGGCGGCGACGCCCGCCGCCAGCCACAGCGCCCGGCGCGGCAGCGTCCGCACCATCGCCGCCGCCCACGCCCCCAGGACCGCCGCGACCCAGAGCCAGGGCGGGACGCCGAGGAACGAGCCGGCGGTGAACACGACCGTGCCCGCCAGGCTGCCGGCGATGTCCCAGCCGTATGCCCGAAGACGCGGCAGGCGGTCCATGGCCCGGGCGAGCGTCTGGCCGAGGCCGACGAACGGGCAGGCGGCGAGCAGGAACGCGGCGAACGCTGCCGGCAGCAGCGGCAGACGTCTCGCCTGGTTCGGCATCTCGCTGTACAGCAACCAGTAGTGGACGTCGGTCGCCTCCGAGTAGACGATGACGCCGCGGCCGGCGACGACGAAGGCGAGGATCAGCATCACGCCCAGCGGCACGGTCGTCGCGAGGGGGCGCCAGCGCGCCAGGATGCAGCCGAGGCCGAGGCCGAAGAAGCAGGCCATCAGCACCAGGTTGGTGAAGTAGGAGATGACCCGCACCTCGGCCGGTATCAGCCGGATGAGGGCCAGCTCGAGGACCAGCACCGAGGCGGAGACGAGGGCGATCCGCCACGGCCCGGTCGTGTCGACCCCCCAGCTGGCGGCAGTCTCGTCGGCGGCAGCGAGTGGCCCGGGCACTTCCCCCCCTGCCGGAGCACGGGCGCACCCCGACGGGTCGGGGCCGCGCTCCCACCGGCCCGCAGAGTCTAGCGGGATCCTCCGCGCCGGTCGAGCGACGGGGTGACCGGGTCTCGGCACAGCACCGCGCAGGGCTGCCGGCTCGGTCCCCCCTCCCTCCTCGCCCGGGAGCCGCCGCCGGGGCGGGGCGTGGCACGCCGGGGGACGGCCCCGGCCCGCCTCACCCCTCGCCGAGCCACAGCCGCGCCAGCTCGAGGGTGCGGGCGTTCTCCGCCATCCGGCCGAGGAGGCTGCGGCGCCAGGTCTCGTCGGTGATCAGGGCGGCACGGGC
>CAYTJW010000493.1:0-4735 GCA_964438135.1 uncultured Thermoanaerobaculia bacterium | reverse complement strand
GAGCACCTGCACGGCGTCGTCCTCGACCCGGTAGGCGACGACGTATCTCGACACCACAAGCTCCCTGGTGTCGGGCACCCGGCCGGGCCGGCCGGACCCGGGGTGACGGCCGAGCCGTCTCACGGCGGCGAGGATGCGCGCGGTCTCGGCGGCGGCTGCCGCCGGGCGCTCGGCGGCGATGTGGTCGCGGATCTCCTCGACGTCCTCCACCGCTCGCAGGAGCCAGCGCACTCTCATCGGCTGACCGTGCGGCGCGGCTTCCTCGGCGCCCGACCCAGCCGCGCCTCGACCTGGTCGTGATCGAGGAAGACGGCTCCCGCCGCGTCGGCCTGGCGCACGCCGTCCTCGACCGCGGCGACCTGCCACTCCTGGAGCTCGACGTACTGCTCGATGGCCCGGCAGGCGAGGTAGGCGCGCGTGCGGTCGGTGGCCCGGGCGAGGCGGTCGAGGCGGGCGGCGACCTCCTCCGGCAGCCTGACGGTCATGGTGGTGGTCGCTGGCATGCTGTCACCTCCTGAACACAGAGTAGCACAACCGACCACCAGAGAGCGCGGCAAGGCCGGGGCCGGCAGGGCGGCGCCACCCGACGAGGTGCCGCGGCCGTCGCCGCGCAGGGCGCCCGCGCCGAACCACGTCCCGTCCTGGGTGAGGGAGGAGGCCGAGCGGTAGGCGCACCAGAGGACCGGCGCGTTGGCGCGGGCGGGCCGCGCCAGCTCCCGGCCGGAGCTCTGCCGCGAGGACACTCCGCCCTGCCGCGAGCTCCACCTCGGCCTCGACGAGACGAGCCGTGCTTCCCCCCGGGCCCCCGCGGAGGTACCGTCGATCCGTTGCCGTCCGGGCCCGCGGCTGATAGGCTGGAGGGGCGAGTCAGGATTCGAGCCAGCGCCTGCCCGCCGCGCCCGGTGCGGTGCCCGGTCGACGGCAGCGCGGCAGCCGCCCGGAGGTGGACATGGGGCGTTCCTGGACCGTCGCGGTCTCCATTCTCGTGGTCTTCCTGGCGACCTCCCTGGCGGCCCAGGACCTGCTCACCGACGACTTCGACGCGAGCCACGACTACCTCGCCGACGGGGTCGCGGGGACGATCTGGGACGGCTTCCTGGTCAACGGCGGCACCTACCCGGGGCAGAACTGCGTGCCCACCGCGGCCAACGCCGGCCTCTCCGCGCCCGGTCGCCTGACGCTCGAGTCGCAGTACGGCGACTGGGAGCACGCGTACGACGACGGGCTCCTCCTCTACCTCGACGTGGCCGGGGACTTCGTGGCGGACCTCGAGGTCGGCGCCGCCGGCTCGCTGCCCTACAACGACCTGGGGCTGATGGCGCGGGTGGCGACCGAGGGCGACGACGACTCGGCCGCCGGCGAGGGCGAGGACTTCGTCGCGGCGCGCTACTTCGCGTGCCTCGGCTTGAACTCGATCCGCAACGAGGACGACGGCGTCGCCTCCAACTTCGACTCGAGCGAGCTCTGGCCCTTCCTGCAGCTCGAGCGCCGGGGGGCCCACTTCTTCGTCCGCCGCCGGCTCAGCCTGGCCGACCCGTGGCAGGAGATGCTCGGCTCACCGCTGGCTCGTCTGGACCTGCTGGGCCTGCCGCTGCAGGTGGGGATCTGGCAGGCGACCTTCTCGTCGAACGTCGACTCCGCCCAGCTCGAGTCCTTCGCGATCGACCTGAGCCCGCTCTTCGGCGACGGCTTCGAGACCGGCGACACCGCGGTCTGGTCGGCGGCGTCGCCCTGACCGCCGGTCGCGGCGCGGCCGGGGCCTCGAGGTCGGCCGGCAGGCGGAGCGGGGGCCTACTCCCGCCAGATGTACAGGACCAGCGACACCCACTCGTTGGGCAGCCAGGAGCCGGGGGCGGAGTTGACCCAGACCTCGCCCGCGAGGTCGCGGACGTCGAGGCCGAGGACGGCGTCCGCGCCGGGGGTGACGAGGTCGGTGACGTCGACGCGGTCGCCGACCGCCACCGCCCCCGGGCACCAGCCGTTGCGGTCGTAGCGCCAGGTCCCCTGCTGGCCGAGCACCGGGTTGAACTCGCAGTCGGAGCGCCACGGCAGGACCGAGCGGGTGACGCCGCCGACTGAGAGGTCCTGGCGCAGGGGGCAGAACTCGGCGCAGTTGTCGCCGTTCTCGTAGGCGTGGCCGGTGGTGACGAGGTGGGCCTCGACCCTGGTCGCGTCGGCCGGGATCGGCACCGTCACCGCCTCGAGCTGGGCGTCGACCGCCAGGGCGGGGTCGGTCGAGCCGAGGACGACGTTGCGGAAGCCCCACACCGGCACCACCTGGTCGGCCTGACGGGCGGCGCCGGGGTAGAAGACGAAGCGGGTGGTGACCCGCCAGCCCTCGCCCGAGGAGTTGCCGGGGCCGACCCAGGTGTCGACGAACGACCGCAGGGTCCTGGTCCCGGCGAGCAGGCCCCCGAGCGGCGTGACGTCGACGTACGTGCACATCCCGACCCGGTAGGGGGTGATGTAGCGGGCCAGCTCGACGACCTGCCACTCCGCCTCCGGCGCCTCCGGGTTGGTCACCAGCTGCAGGGTGGCGGTGCGGTCCCAGTGGTCGCACAGGCCGCTCTCCGGGCACTCGAGCAGGATCTCGAGGCCGACCTGGTCCCAGTCCTGCGCCGGCGGGAAGACGACCTCCTGCACCAGGGTGCGGCGGTCCTCGGCGCCGAAGGAGTGGTCGGCCCGGTCGAAGCCCACGACCACGGTCGCGTCGGCGGGCGGCGGCTCTTCGCCCGGGCAGAGATACCAGGGCCGCGGGCCGACGAAGTCGTACCACGCGCCCTCCTCCCGCTCCGGGGCCCCCTTGAGCGGCGCCGCCGCCAGGTAGGTGGGGTCGCCGGTGAGCTGGTCGACCCGCGAGCCGTAGGCGACGAGCACCGGCTGCCACGACTCGTCCTGGGTGACCTGGAGGTTCTCGCTCGCGGCCACGGAGACCACCGCGCTGAAGCCCGCCCCCTCGAGCCCGAGCTGGCCGAGGACGTCGTTGAGCTGCCACTGCGCCCACGGGCCGAGGGTGGCGCTCAGCGTGCCGTGCGACGCGCCGGAGGGGCCGAAGACCTCGACCCGGAAGGTCTGGCGCAGGTTGAAGGACGGGTTGACCAGGCCGAGGTTGGAGCGGTAGGCGGCCGAGGCCTCGAGCCCGGCCACCACCGCCGGCTCGCCCCCCTCGAGCAGCGCCAGGCCGGGGATGCCCTGGCCGTAGCTGCCGTTGCCGCCAGGGTCGGCGGTCCAGGTGCGCGAGTCGACCCGGAGGTCGACGATCCCGCCCTGGCGGTTCTTGCCCTCGACCACCAGGGCGCCAGCGGCGTGGTCCGGGAAGCGCTGGCCGAGCACGTCGGCCAGCGACAGGGTCTGGTGGGCGCCGAGCCCGACCAGCACCTCCGGCGGGTCGGCCGCCGCGCCCTCGAGGCCCGAGGGGATGAGCTTGAGGCGGACGAAGAGGCCGTTCTCCTCGCCCGGGTTGGTGAGGGTGAGGTCGGTGCGCCAGTAGGTCCCGGCCGCCCCGGGGGTGTTGGCCACCGCCGGCACCAACCGGCGGCGCTCGGCGCCGATGGTGGCCACGGCCGGCTGCGGCTCGACGAAGGCGGGGTCGTTCGAGTGGCGGTCGACGCGCGACGCGTAGGCGACGAAGTCGACCGCGGCGCCGGCCGGCTCGGTCGCCACCAGCCGGACCACGCCGCTGAAGCCGCCGCCCTCGAGGCCGAGCTCCGCGAGCAGGTTGTTGCGCTGCAGGTGGCTGCCGGGCGGCAGCGTGGCGGCGACCTGGCCGTGGCTGTCCCCCCACTGGTCGAGGACCTCGACCGAGAAGGTCGCGGCCGCGGTCGGCGACAGGTTGACCAGGCCGACGTTGGAGCGGAAGTCGTCCGAGGCCTCGAGGCCGGGCAGGACCCGCTCGAGCGCCGCGAGGTCACCGTCCTGCCTCCAGGGCACGGCCGGGATGCCCTGGCCGAGGGTGCCCGCCCCGGTCGCGGCCGGGGTGAAGGTGCGGGAGGACACCACCAGCTCGACCGGCGCGCCGGTTTCGCCCGCGCCCTCTACCACCAGCGCGCCGAGGGACGAGCCCGGGAACAGGCTGGCGACCACGTCGGCCACGACCGCCGTGGCGTGCGGCGCGAGCGCCCCGTCGAGGGTGACGGTGGCGCCCGGCCCGCCGCCCGAGGGCAGCAGGGTGACGGTGACCAGCGCCGCGGTCGAGGACGGGTTGTGCACCACCAGCTCCGTGCTCCAGCTCGAGCCGTCGGCGCCGGCGGTGTGCGCCACCGCCGGCACCACCTGCCGCGCCGCCGCCTCGGGCCCGGCCCAGGCCGCGCCGCACGCCACCACCAGGCCCACCACCACCAGCACGCCGACTCTCTGTCCCATCGCTGCCTCCCGCCGAGCCGCCGCACCCGGCCCGGGTCCCACGCCACGGATGGTAGCCGATCGCGACCCCGCCGCACCCCCCGGCGTGGCTTCGCGGGCGCGGCCGACAACCACGCCCGCTCGAGCTCGGCCGGTTTCCTCGCCGGCGTGCGGCTGCCGACCCTGCTGGTGCACGCCCTCGACGACCCGATTCTGTCCGCCACCGTCGGGCCGCTGCCAGAGAAGCGCCTGCCCTTCCCCTGTCATCCCGACGAGCGCAGCGAGAGCCTGTCCCGAGCGGACGCGAGGGAAGGGATCCCTCGCGGATCGAGGGTTTCTGAGATCGGACGGCCTGGTTCTCCGGGAGGGATCTCTCGTCGGCGCCTGCGGCGCC
>CAYTJW010000492.1:0-4738 GCA_964438135.1 uncultured Thermoanaerobaculia bacterium | reverse complement strand
CTGGACCGCGGTCGGCTCGACCGGCGCGCCGCCGGCGCGCAGTCACCACACGGCGGTGTCGACCGGCGCCGAGATGATCGTCTGGGGCGGGGAGCAGAGCGCCGGCTACCTCTTCAGCGGCTCGGCGTACGACTACGCGACCGGGGCCTGGGCGGCGATCACCAACACCAACCACCCGGACTCGCGCATGGACCACACGGCGGTCTGGACCGGCGACGAGATGGTCGTCTGGGGGGGGCTGGGCATCAGCTCGCTGCTCAACAGCGGCGGCCGCTACGACCCCACCGCCAACAGCTGGACCGCCATGCCGACCAGCGGCGCGCCGACCGCCCGGCGCTACCACAGCATGAGCTTCAACATGCCGGACTACGATCCCTACGTGTACGTGTTCGGCGGCTGGGACGGCAGCTCGACCCTGGGCGACGGCGGCTGGTACCGGGTGTCGGACGGCTGGCACAACCTCTCCACGTCCAACGGCTCCCCGCCCAGCGCGCGCATGGACCACGGCGCGGTGGTGTGGATGAGCCCGAGCTCCCACGAGCTGGTCATCTGGGGCGGGGAGGGGCCGGCCGGGGTGCTCGGCGACGGCGCTCGCTTCAAGGTCGCAACCACAGCCTGGCAGGCGCTGGCGACCAGCGGCGCGCCGTCGGCCCGGACCGACCACACCATGACCTTCCTCGAGAGTGGCGGCTGGTCGACCACCTGGCGGATCGCGGTCTGGGGCGGCTTCGACGGCACCAGCACGGTCTCGAGTGGCGCGGTCCTGCCGTACCCGTACGCCGACTCCTGGACCGCCACCGCGGCCGCCGGCCTGACCGGCCGGCAAGGGCACATCGCGGTCAAGGGTGAGTACTGCACCATGGTCGTCTGGGGCGGCTTCAACGGCGCCAGCCTCTACTCCAGCGGTGCGGTGTTCAACCCGTTCAACAACGTCTGGCGGCCGATGACCACGACCGGCGCGCCGAGCGGCCGCAAGTGGCACGCGGCGGTGGGCGCCGACGTCTACCCCTACGACGCGGTCGTCTGGGGCGGCTACGACGCGGGCGGCCACTCGAGCACCGGCGCGCTCTACGAGCAGCCGGCGGACTTCCTGGTCCGGGGCACCCGGGTGCTGCCGGACACGGTCCCGGGCGGCACCGAGGGGGTGGAGGACGGGTATGAGGTGCGGAGGCTTGGCGGGTTCGCGTCCGACGTGACCCTGTCGTGCTCGGGCTTCCCTGGCACCTGCGGCTTCTCCCCCAACCCCACCGCGGCGTTCGCCGACGGCACGTTCGGGCTGAACCCGGGCGTCGCGACCGGTACCTACCAGT
Source organism: uncultured Thermoanaerobaculia bacterium (assembly GCA_964438135.1). Classification (GTDB taxonomy): domain Bacteria; phylum Acidobacteriota; class Thermoanaerobaculia; order Thermoanaerobaculales; family Sulfomarinibacteraceae; genus CAYTJW01. The sequence continues at coordinate 3,428 of CAYTJW010000492.1, read as the reverse complement.
TCGCCGTCCGCGGCACCGGCGGCAGCCTGACCCGCGACTACCCGGTGTCGGTGACGGTCCGCGACTTCGACGTCGCCTGCGGGAGCGCCCACGCCCTGCCCGGCGCCACGGCCACCACCCAGTGCTGGGTGTCGTCGAGCAACGCCTTCGCCGACGAGGTCGTGCTCGACTGCAGCGCGCCGGGCTGCACCTTCGACCCCTCGACCCTCACCCCGCCGGCGGACGGGAGGGTGCGGTCGGCCCTGAGCTTCGCGGTCGGCACCACGCCGGGCAGCTTCACCCGCGAGGTCACCGCGCTGAGCCACAACGCCTACCGCGTCTTCGCCCTGCCCTACACCGTCGACGCCGGCCTGATCTTCGCCGACCACTTCGAGCTCGGCGACATGACGGCCTGGAGCACGGTCGGGCCGTAGGCCCCGGCGGCCGGGCGGGCGCGGCGCCCGCCCGGCCGGCGTTGCTCAGGGCACCATCGCGTCCCAGGCGCTGGTGTCGTCGGACTCGAAGCCGTCGACGAAGATCGCCATGCCGTCCAGGCGCTGGATGAAGATCTCCTCCTCGCCGTCGACCAGGGCGCCGACGGTGTCCTCGCCGCCCCAGGCGACCAGGAACTGGCCGTTGCGGGTGTTGGCGGCCACCACCGGCGCGTAGACCTGGCAGGCGATCTCGCCGAGGCCGCCGGCGTCGGAGATGCGCTCGTCGTTGGGGCCGATGCCGTCGGTGGCGTCGCCGGTCAGCATCTGCGCGAACACCTCGACCTCGGTGTTGACCATGCCGTCGACCGTGTCCTCGCCCGACCAGACCACGATCCACTGGTCGAGGATCGGGCTGTAGGCGACGTCCGGCCCCCACATGACGCGGTAGGTGGCGTCGCCGACGCCGCCCACGTCGGTGAGACGGAAGTCGTTCGGGCCGAGCCCGTTGAGGTCGGCGTCCATGTGCTGGGCGAAGATCTCGTCCTCGTTGTCGACCAGGCCGCCGACGTCGTCGTCGCCATACCACACCACCAGGTACTCGTTGGCGCGCGGGTTGTACGCGACCGCCGGGGCGTAGGCGCCGTAGGCGGGGTCGCCGGTGCCGCCCGCGTCGCTCACGCGGGCGTCGTTGGGGCCGACGCCCACGCCGTCCCAGGTGATGAGCTGGGCGTAGACCTCGACCTCGTCGTCGACCAGCGAGCCGGTGTTGTCGTCGCCCTGCCAGACGACCAGGTACTCGAAGTCGCGGCTGTTGTAGGCGACGTCGGCGGCGAAGGCGTCGAAGGCCGGGTCGCCGGTGCCGCCCATGTCGCTCATGCGCAGGTTCGAGCCGACCGGGACGCCGGTCGAGTAGACCCGCTGCGCCCAGATCTCGAGCTCGTCGTTGACCAGTCCGCCGGTGTTGGTGTCCCCGTCCCACACCACCAGGAACTCGTCGGCCATGGGGTTGTAGGTGACGGCCGGGCGGTTGGCGTCGTAGGCGGAGTCCCCGTCCGGGCCCATGGTCGAGATGCGGAAGGCGTCGTCGAGTGGGAAGATGGCCGGGTCGACCACCTGGCCCCAGATCTCGAACTCGCCGTCCACCAGGCCGTCCGTGTCGGTGTCCTGGCTCCACACCACCAGGAACTGGTTGTAGACGCTGTTGAAGGCCACCGCCGGGTCGATCGCGTTGTAGTTCGGGTCGCCGGTGCCGCCGGCGAAGCTGATGCGCACGTCGCTGTAGCCGGTCTGGCTGCCGGTGGAGCCGCTCAGCACCTGGCCGAAGATCTCGTACTCGCCCTCGACCAGGCTGCCGGTGAAGTCGTCCCCCTGCCACACCACCAGGTAGGTGTTGTTGAGGTTGTTGTAGGCGACGGCCGGGTCGAAGGCGTCGTAGTCGGGGTCGGAGTCCGGGCCCATGTCGGTGATGCGGTAGTCGTTGGAGCCGAGCTCCGGGTCGACCACCACCGGGTAGGCGGCGGTGGCGAGGGCGGCGCCGTCGACCACCAGCCGGGTCCGGCTCTGGCCGACCTCGAGCCGCGCCGGCAGCGTGTCGCCGGCGGCGTCGAGGACCGTGACGTCGCCCATCGTCACCTCGCCGCGCGGGCCGCGCCACTGCCAGCCGCGCGGGCCGCTCGCGAGTGAGCCCTCGCAGCGCACGGCGCCGACCACCACCAGGTCGCCGCCCGAGAGCGGCAGCGGCTCCGGGATGACCAGCACCTGCTCGACCGAGTCGACCTTCAGGCGGTACTCCTCGGCCAGGGCGCAGCGGTCGTAGCGGACCAGGCCCGGACCGTCGGCGACCGGCGCCACCGGGCCGACCTCGACCAGCTCCCCGCCGATCGAGCTCGCGATCCCGACCAGCGACCAGGTCCACTCCGGCGCGCCGCGCCGGCCGACCAGGCGCACCCCCTCGGGCGTGAAGTCGACCGCCCGGCGGGGGTGGTCGAGGCGGAAGCCGGCGCCCACGACCTCGAGGCGGTTGACGGCGCGGGCGGCCGCCTGCTGGCGGTCGAGGGGCGGCGCCGTCGCCCCGAGCGGGGCGGCGAGGAGCGCCAGGCTGACGAAGGACAGGACCACGAGACGGGCGCGACCGGGCATCGGTGACCTCCTCGGGAGGCCGCTGGCTGCGGCTCCACTGCCGGTCAGTGTCGGCCCCGGGCGGCGTCGAGGCCATGCCCGGGCGCGACAGAACCCTGCCCGGGCGCGACAACCCGCCGGCGCGGGCGGCGGCCGCCGGGGGACCAGGCGGGCTCTCCCCGGCCCGGGCAAGATCGGCGAGAATGGGGCGGGACCGGAGGCGCCGTGAGCTCTCACCCTTCGTTCGACCGGGCGGATGCCCAGCAGCCGCGGCTGCCGGCGTGGGCCAAGCTGCTGCTGGGCTGCGCCGTCGGCTGCGGGGCCGTGGTGCTGGTGGTGGCGGTGGGGCTGCTCGCGGCCGGCTGGTGGGCGGTGAGCCCGGGCAAGCAGGCCCGGACCATGGCCGTGGTCCGTCCCGACTCGGTGGCGGTCCTCCACCTCGCGTGCGAGCGGGACTGCGGCCTCGCCCTGCCGCTGGGTCACTTCCTGCGCGAGACGCAGCGGCTCCAGGACCAGCGCGCCGCCCGGCAGCTGCCCGAGGAGTGGCGCTGGCTGGGCGGCCTGCGCCAGCTCGGCCAGGGCAACGACCCGCAGGCGATCGCGCGCAACCTGGAGATGTGGCTGCCGAAGGAGCTGACGGTGGACCTGGTCGACTCGCCGGACGGGCAGCCGGCGGTGGTCGCCGCGGTCAACTTCCGGGCCCTGGTCCGCCTCGTCCGCACCCTCGTCATGAGCCTGGCGCGCGACGCCGCCGGCGGCGCGGCGAGCCCGCCGCGGGTCGCCACGCACGGCGAGCACGAGCTGGTGGTGTTCGCGAACGGCGTGGCGCTCTCCTTCGCCGGCGGCACCCTGGTCGCGGGCAAGGGGGAGGCGGCGGTGCGCGGCGCCCTCGACCGG
>CAYTJW010000491.1:0-4745 GCA_964438135.1 uncultured Thermoanaerobaculia bacterium | reverse complement strand
CTGGCGGCCGAGGCGCTCGGCCGGGCGCTCTTCTTCCGGGCTCGCGTCCGCACCGGGTTGTAGCGCCGCCGCGCCGGCGAGCCGGTCGGCAGTGATTCGAGAACTGGAACGAGTCCAGAACTTGACAAGATTCAAATACCGACCTATATTGGGTCCATGCACGAGGGGTCGGCCGCCCTGCTCCGCCGCCACGGCGTCCACGTCACCGCTCAGCGCCTCGCCGTGCTGGAGGCGGTGTCGCGGCGCCCGCACGCCACGGCTGACGACCTCGCCGCCGCGGTCCGGGACGAGATCGGCGTCATCTCCCGCCAGGCGGTGTACGACGCCCTCGCTCTGCTGGCCGACGCGGGTCTGATCCGGCGCATCCAGCCGCCCGGGTCGCCGGCCCGCTTCGAGAACCGGACCGGCGACAACCACCACCACCTGATCTGCCGCGCCTGCGGCCGGGTGACCGACGTCGACTGCGCCGTCGGCGCCGCGCCGTGCCTGAGCCCCGTCGACAGCGCCGGCTTCGAGGTCGACGAGGCGGAGGTGATCTACTGGGGCCGCTGCCCCGAGTGCCGCGCCCAGGGCCAGGCCCGGGCGGGGGCGGACGGCGAGACCGCTCCCGGCCCGCGCGGGCGGGGGGCCGCGGACGAGCGCGACCGCGACCGAGGGACCGCTCACGACCAACCCGACCGACCATGAGGAGGACCGACATGGCAGACGAGACCAGCAGGTGCCCGGTCACGGGCGCACGACGCCGGAAGGTGATGACCAACCAGGACTGGTGGCCGGATCAGCTGAACCTGAGGATCCTCCGCCAGCACTCCCCCCTGTCCGACCCGATGGGCGAGGGCTTCGACTACGCCGAGGAGTTCAAGAAGCTCGACCTCGCGGCCGTCAAGAAGGACCTGTACGCGCTGATGACCGACTCGCAGGACTGGTGGCCGGCGGACTGGGGCCACTACGGCGGGCTGTTCATCCGCATGGCGTGGCACAGCGCCGGCACCTACCGCATCAGCGACGGCCGCGGCGGCGCCGCCACCGGCACGCAGCGCTTCGCGCCGCTCAACAGCTGGCCGGACAACGCCAACCTCGACAAGGCCCGGCGGCTGCTGTGGCCGATCAAGCGCAAGTACGGCCGCCAGATCTCGTGGGCCGACCTGATGATCCTGGCCGGCAACTGCGCGCTGGAGTCGATGGGCTTTGAGACCTTCGGCTTCGCCGGCGGGCGCGAGGACGTCTGGGAGCCGGAGGAGGACGTCGACTGGGGACGTGAGGCGGACTGGCTCGGCGACGAGCGGTACCAGGGCGACCGGGAGCTCCAGGGGCCGTACGGGGCCGTGCAGATGGGCCTCATCTACGTCAACCCGGAGGGCCCGAACGGCATGCCGAGCGCGGTCGCAGCCGGTCGGGACATCCGCGAGACATTCGCCCGCATGGCCATGAACGACGAGGAGACCGTCGCCCTGGTCGCCGGCGGGCACACCTTCGGCAAGTGCCACGGCGCCGCCCCGGCGGCCGGGCACGTCGGCCGGGAGCCGGAGGCGGCGGGCCTGGAGGCGCAGGGCCTCGGCTGGATCAGCAGCTTCCGCAGCGGCAAGGGCGACGACGCCATCACCAGCGGCATCGAGGGCTCCTGGACGCCGAACCCGACGCAGTGGGACATGGGCTACTTCGACATGCTGTTCGGCTACGACTGGGACCTGGTGAAGAGCCCCGCCGGGGCCTGGCAGTGGGTCCCGGTCAACCCCGCCGAGAAGGACCTCGCGCCGGCCGCGCACGACCCCTCGCGGCGGGTCACGACCATCATGACGACGGCGGACATGGCGATGCGGATGGACCCCGTCTACGGGCCGATCGCCCGCCGCTTCCACGCCCACCCCGAGGAGTTCGCCGACGCCTTCGCCCGGGCCTGGTTCAAGCTCACCCACCGCGACATGGGCCCCCGCTCGCGCTACCTCGGCCCGGAGGTGCCGCGGGAGGAGCTGCTGTGGCAGGACCCGGTCCCAGCGGTCGACCACGAGCTGGTCGGGCCCGCGGACGTCGCCGCCCTCAAGGCCGCGATCCTCGCCTCGGGGCTGTCGATCGCGGAGCTGGTCACGACCGCCTGGGCGTCGGCGTCGACCTTCCGCAACTCCGACAAGCGCGGCGGCGCCAACGGCGCGCGCATCCGCCTCGCGCCGCAGAAGGACTGGGAGGTCAACCAGCCGGCTGAGCTGGCGAAGGTGCTGGGGGTCCTGGAGGGGATCCAGCGCAGCTTCAACGCCGCGCAGACCGGCGGCAAGAAGGTCTCCCTCGCCGACCTGATCGTCCTCGGCGGCTGCGCCGCCGTCGAGCAGGCGGCGAGGAACGCCGGCCACGAGGTCGAGGTCCCCTTCGCCCCGGGCCGCACCGACGCGTCGGCGGAGCAGACCGACGTCGTCTCCTTCGCCGTCCTCGAGCCGAAGACCGACGGCTTCCGCAACTACTTCGCCCACGGCCAGGACCCCATGGTCGAGCACCTGCTGGTGGACCGGGCGCAGCTCCTGACCCTGACCGCCCCCGAGATGACCGTCCTCCTCGGCGGCCTGCGCGTCCTCGGCGCCAACCACGGCCAGTCCAGCCACGGCGTCTTCACCCACCGGCCCGGCGCCCTGACCGCCGACTTCTTCGTCAACCTGCTCGACATGGGCACCGAGTGGAAGGAGGCGGCGGACGGGACCTTCGAGGGGCACGACCGGGCGACCGGCGAGCGCAAGTGGACCGGCACCCGCGTCGACCTGGTCTTCGGCGCGAGCTCCGAGCTCCGCGCCCTGGCCGAGGTCTACGCCGCCGACGACGCCCAGGGGAAGCTCGTGCGCGACTTCGTGGCCGCCTGGGCCAAGGTCATGAACCTCGACCGCTTCGACCTCCGCTGATCTCGACCGAGCAGGAGACCGAGTGGGCCCCGGCGGGCGACCGCCGGGGCCCTCGCTCTTCCGGGGGAGCGGGCTGCGCGCCGCCCCCCGGCTCAGTGCCGCCGCGACCGGCCGTCCACGGTGCGCCGCGCCCCGGCCAGGCCGGGAGTAGACTCGGGCGGGGGGGGCGAAGGCCCTGTCCCTCCTGGTGAGAGCCAGCCCAGGGTCGAGGAGGAGATCGGTGTCGAAGCCACGGAGGCTCGTCATCGTCGGCGGCGCGGCCGGGGGAACCTCGGTCGCCACCCGAGCCCGCCGGCTCGCGGAGGAGCTGGAGATCGTGCTGCTCGAGAGGGGGCGGCACGTGTCCTTCGCCAGCTGCGGTGTCCCGTACCACATCGGCGGTGTGATCCCCGATCGCAGGGCGCTGCTGGTGCAGACTCCCGAGGGTCTCTCCTGCCGCTACGAGATCGACGTGCGGGTCAACACGGAGGTCCTGTCCGTCGACCGCCGAGCGCGCGAGGTGGCGGCTCGGGACCTCCGCTCGGGGCGAGTCTACCGCGAGGCGTACGACGCCCTCGTCCTGAGCCCCGGCGCGGAGCCGGTCCGGCCGTCGATCCCGGGGGCTGACGACCGCTCCGTGCTGACCCTCCGCAGCCTCCCCGACATGGACCGGATCCTCGAGGCGGTGGAGGCCGCCGACGACCGCACGGCCCTCGTCGTGGGCGCCGGCTACCTGGGGCTCGAGCTCACCGAGGCCCTCTGCCGCCGCGGCCTGCGGGTGGTGCTGGCCGAGACGCTGGACCACGTCCTCGGCGCCGCCGACCGGGAGATGGCCGTGCCCCTGCACGACGAGCTGGCGCGCAACGGGGTCGACCTGCGCCTGGGCGTGTCGGTGACCGGGTTCGAGCGCCCGGACCGTCGCCTCGAAGCCCTCCTGTCCGACGGCCGGCGGGTCGGCTGCGGCCTCGCCGTCGTCGCCGTTGGGGTGCGACCCGACACGCGGCTCGCCCGGGCTGCAGGCCTGGAGCTCGGCCCCACGGGCGGGATCCTGGTCGACGACCGGATGCGGACCAGCGACCCCTGCATCTGGGCCGTGGGTGACGCGGTCGAGACCCGGCGCCTCGCCTCCGGCCGGCCGCTGCTCCTCCCCCTCGCCGGACCGGCGACCCGCCAGGGCAGGGTCGCTGCGGACAGCATCCTGGGACGCGACTGCCGCCACGCTGCCGCGCAGGGCACGGCCATCTGCAAGGTGTTCGACCTCACCTTCGCCATGACCGGTCTGACGGAGGAGGCCCTCTCCGCCTCGGGGCAGCCGTACCGGAGGGTCTTCCTCCACCCCGCGCACCACGTCGCCTGCTACCCGGACGCGCACCCGATCACCCTCAAGCTGCTCTTTGCCCCCGCCGACGGACGGGTCCTCGGGGCGCAGGCGGTCGGCCGCGCGGGGGTCGACCGGCGCGTCGACGTGCTCGCCGTGGCGATGCGCGCCGGCCTGACGGTGTTCGACCTGGAGGAGCTCGAGCTCTGCTGCGCCCCGCCGTACGGCAGCGCCAGGGACGCGGTCAACCTCGCCGGCCAGGTGGCCGCCAACGTCCTCCGTGGCGACGCCGCCCTGTGGGAGCCCGAGGAGCTGGCGGCGGCAGCGGGGGAGCGGGTGCTGCTCGACGTCCGCACCTTCGAGGAGCACGCCGGGGGCTCGATCCCGGGCGCGGTCTGCGCCCCGCTGGACGAGCTCAGGGACCGCTGGCAGGAGCTGCCGCGGGACCGGGAGCTGCTGGTGTTCTGCGAGCTCGGCCAGCGCGGGTACGTCGCGACGCGCTTCCTGGTCCAGCGCGGCTTCCGCGCCCGCAACCTCTCGGGGGGCCTCCGGCGGGGGCGGATGGG
>CAYTJW010000490.1:0-4750 GCA_964438135.1 uncultured Thermoanaerobaculia bacterium | reverse complement strand
AGGTCGCCCGCCGGGGTCGGGGTCAGGACCACCACCTCGGCCTCGAACGACTCGCCCACCGAGCGGGCCGCCGCGTCGCAGAAGTCCGCCTCGCTCGCGGCACCGGCCAGCGCCCGCGCCAGGCCGAGCAGGGCCTCGGTCCGCCGCTCGCGGACCCGGCCGGCGAGGGCCTGCTGGCGGATGCGCGAGGCCATGCCGCCCATGGCGAGGGCGGCGCCGAGCATGATGGCGAAGGTCAGCAGGTGCTGGGTGCTGGCGACGTTGAAGGTCAGGTAGGGGGGGACGAAGAAGAAGTCGAAGACCGCCACGCTCACCACCGCCGCCGCGACCACCTGGGCGCGGCCGCAGCGGACCGCCACGCTCAGCACGCCCACCAGGTAGACCATGATCAGGCTGGCGAGGTCGAAGTGCGCGCGCATGGCCGCGGCCAGCAGCGTCGAGCCGGCGACCACCGCCGCGGTGAAGGCCCAGGGACGCCAGGGGAGACCCCGCCCGTCCGTCGGCCGCCCCATTCGCGGCGGGGCCTCGCGCGGCTCGCCGCTGATGACGTGGACGTCGATGCCGCCGCTGGCGCGGATGAGACGGTCGGCGGGCGAGGGGCGCAGGCGTTGCCAGAGGCTGGTGGTGACCGGCTTGCCGACCACGATCGTGGCGACATTGCGACGGCGGGCGTAGGCCAGGGTCTCGGCCACCAGGTCGTCGCCGCTCAGGGTGGCGACCTCGCCGCCCAGCTGCTCCGCCTGGGCGAGGGTGCGGCGCAGCTGCTCCCGGTCCGCTGCGGGCAGGGAGGCCTCGCGCGGAGTGGCGACGTGCAGCGCGATCCACTCGGCCCGCAGGCTCGTCGCCAGCCGCCGGGTCGCGCGCACCAGCCGTGCCGCGTAGGGGCTGGCCGCGACCAGCACCAGGATGCGCTCCGTCGTCGGCCACGTGGCGGAGACGGCGTGCTCGCGGCGGTAGCGCTGCATCTCGGCGCCGACCCGCTCCGCCACCCGGCGCAGCGCCAGCTCGCGCAGGGCGATGAGGTTGCCCTGGCGGAAGAACTGCTCGAGCGCCACCCCGGCCAGGGATGGCAGGTAGACCTTCCCGTCCTTCAGCCGCTCGAGCAGCTCGTCGGGGGGCAGGTCGACCAGCTCGAGCTCGGCTTCCTCCAGCACCCGGTCCGGCACCGTCTCGCGGACCCGGACGCCGGTGATTCTGGCGACGACGTCGTTGAGGCTCTCGAGGTGCTGGACGTTGAGGGTGGAGTAGACGTCGACGCCGGCGTCGAGGAGCTCGGCGACGTCGCGCCAGCGCTTGGCGTGGCGGGAGCCGGGGGCGTTGGAGTGGGCCAGCTCGTCGACCAGGAGGAGCGCCGGACGCCGCTCCAGTGCCGCGTCGAGGTCCATCTCCTCGAGCGCGATGCCGCGGTAGGAGAGCTGGCGCGGCGGCAGCACCTCGAGACCGTCGAGCAGCGCCTCGGTCTCGGCCCGGCCGTGGGTCTCGACCCAGCCGACCGCGACGTCGGCGCCCTCGGCGCGGCGGCGGTGCGCCGCCTCGAGCATGGCGTAGGTCTTGCCGACCCCGGCGCAGGCGCCGAAGAAGACCTTGAGGCGCCCGCGGGCCCGCCTGGCCTCGGCACTGGCCACCCTGGCCAGGAGGGTGTCGGGGTCGGGGCGAATGGAGCTCATGCCCGGACGGACCCTCCCCTCTAGCGGGTGGCCACCGTGGTGGGTCGGTCGACCGCCGCCTGCAGGGCGGCCAGCAGGCTCTCGCACTCGGCGGTGACGGCACGCTTGCGGCCCAGGGAGATGGCCAGGGAGCGGACGTTGCTGTTCCGGCGCGACAGGCGGAGGACCTCGGCGTGCTGCCGCCAGAGCTCGTCGGCGGCGGCGCGCGCTGCGGCCACCGTGGGCCGCTGCGATGCGTTCGCGAGTGTTTCCAGCCGGTCGAGCGCCTCGGCTGCCCGCCGCTGGCTGCGGTCCATCTCGACCTCCATCGCCGCCATGCGGCCCTCGTCGCCCTCGACGATGTGCGGTGACTCGAGGGCGTGGAGCCTGGCCGCCGCGGCCAGCGCGCGGAACGCCCACCGGCAGGTCTCGGGTGCGGTCGGGCAGGCGCCGCCGGAGTCGACCAGCGTCCCGAGCGCGGTCTCGAGCCGTGCCGTCGCCTCGGCGACCGGGCCCGCCGACAGGCGCTGCGCCTTGAGGTTGGTGTTCTGGACTGCCAGGTCGAGCAGCTCGTCGTCGACCCTCTGCAGAGCCTCCCAGGCCCGCGCGAAGTCGGTCAGGAGCTGGCGCTCGTCTGCCCCCCCGGTGCGGGCGACCAGCTCCGCCGTCTCGCGGCGGGCCGTCTCCACCGCGGCGAGGGCCGCCCTGGCCCGCGCGGCGTGCTCGAGTGACGCCTCGTCCGTGTCCGCCATGACGGCGCTCTTCTCGGCCTCGACCGCCACGTGCAGCTGCACGCGCATGGTCGCGACGAGCTGCCGTTCCCTGGAGCGGACCTCGAACGCCGAACGGTCCGGGTGGCCGAGGAGGAGGACGACCGCCACGAGCAGCGCGACGGCGGCGAAGGAGACGACGACGAGGAGGCCGGTGCGGGCGGGGTCGGCGGGTCGTTCCATGCGGGTGGCTCCTCTCCCATCGTACGTCAACCGGGCCGGGGCGGTCGTCCGGGTCTCCGGGCGGACCGGACCGCCGCCCACCCCCAGTGTGGTGGCTGGAGCGCCAAGGGCGGCACAGGGGGCACGGGCCCGGGCGTCAAGGAAGCGTCAAGGTCGGGTGCCGTGCCGGCCCGGCCGGCCCCGGGTCGGCTCGGGCCCTCGCGAGGTCGCCATCCTCACCGCCGCGTGACGTCCCGCGGGGCCGGGAGCTCCTCCCTTCGTACCCGACCGGTTCCCGCGCCCGTGCCCGACGGGGCGGGCGGGGGGCGCGAGAGGACGGGGCCTCGTGTCGGCACCGACCGCGGGGTGCCGTGACACTCGGGCGCCCGCAGCGAGGCACCTCGGGCACGGGCACGGGAACGGGGGAGCACGCCTGGACCCAGTCGGGAGGGCCCGGCTAGAATCGCCGGGTGACCGACGGTGGCCGGCCTGCCGACCTCGCCGTCGCCACCCGCGGCCTGGTGCGGCGCTTCGGCGAGGTGGCGGCGGTGAACGGGGTCGACCTCGCGGTGCCGCGGGGCTCGTTCTACGGCTTCCTCGGCCCCAACGGCGCCGGCAAGTCGACCACCATGAAGTGCCTGACCGGGCTGCTGCGGCCGAGCGCGGGCGAGGTCCGGGTGCTCGGCCTCGACCCCGGCCGCGACGGGGTGGCGGTGAAGCGGCAGGTGGGGGTGATCCCCGAGGAGCAGGCCCTGTTCGAGCGGCTGTCGGCGGCCGAGACGCTGGCCTTCGTCGGCCAGGTACACGGCCTCGCCCGCGCCACGGTCGAGGCGCGCACCGCCGAGCTGCTCGACCTGCTCGACCTGGCCGCCGCCAGCGGCAAGCTGGTGGCCGACTACTCCCACGGCATGCGCAAGAAGCTGGCCCTGGCCGTGGCCCTGCTGCCGGCGCCGCGCCTGCTGTTCCTCGACGAGCCGTTCGAGGGGGTCGACGCGGTCGCCTCGCGCCAGATCAAGGAGCTGCTGCACCGCTTCGTCGAGCGCGGCGGCACCGTGTTCCTGACCTCGCACGTGCTCGAGATCGTCGAGCGCCTGGCCGACTCGATCGGCGTCATCCACCGCGGCAAGCTGGTGGCGCAGGGGCCGCTCGACGAGCTGCGCGGCGGCGCCGGCGTCGGCCGGACCCTGGAGGAGATCTTCCTCGGCCTGGTCGGGGCCGGAGAGGCCCCGGCCGCCGAGCTGGGCTGGCTCTAGATGGCCACCCTGCGCCTGGTGCGTGCGCTGGCCTGGCTGGAGTGGCGGCTGCTGGTCAACGGCCTGCGCGGCGCCAGCCGCCGCGACGTCGTCGAGCGAGCGTCGCGGCTGGGCGAGGTCGTCGTGCCGGTGGTGATCGTGGTCGCGGCGGTGCCACTGCTGGGCGGCATGGCCGTTGCCGGCTGCGCCGCCGGGGTGGCCCTGGCGCAGGGCGCGAGCGCCAGCCGCTTCGTCGCCCCGATGTCCGCCGTGCTGCTGGCCGTGCCCTTTGGCTGGTTGCTGATGCGGCCCCTGCTCGCGGCCGGCAAGGGCCACGTCGAGCGGGGCGAGCTGCTGCGGCTGCTGCCGGTGCCGACCTCGCTGCTGCGCCACCTCGAGCTCCTCCGGGTGGCTGCCGACCCCCTCGTGCTGCTGTTCGTCCCGGCGCTGCTGCTGCTGCCGCTCGGCGCCCTGGCCGGCGGGCGGCCGGCGCTGGCCCTGGTCGCGGCAGTGGCGGCGGCGGCCCTGCTCGCCGTCCTGGTCGGCTTCGGTTCCCTGGTGGCGCTGGCCACCGTGCTGCTGCTCCGCGACCGGCGCCGGGGCGAGCTGGCCATGCTGCTGTTCCTCCTCCTCCTGTCGGTGCTTGGCATCCTCCCCCAGCTCCTGGTGGCCGACCGCGACCGGGCACGGCCGGCGGCCGAGCGAACCGCCCCGGCCGGGGACGTTGGCGGGCTCCCGGTCGGGGTGCGGTTCCTGCCCTCCGGGCTCTACGCCGAGGCGCTCCGGGCCGGCGCCGCCGACGACCTCGGCCGGGTGCTGCCGGAGCTTGGCGGCCTGGCCGGCCTGGCCGCCCTCGCCCTGGCCGCTGTCGCCCCGCTCCACCGGCGCGTGCTGGAGACACCCGAGGCTGGCGGCGCCAGGCGCCGCGCCGGCGACCTGC
>CAYTJW010000489.1:0-4753 GCA_964438135.1 uncultured Thermoanaerobaculia bacterium | reverse complement strand
CGCTCGGCCGGCCGGCGGAGGCCGACGAGCTCCTCGCCACCGCGCTCGACACGCTCCGCCGGGCGCTGCCTCCGGACCACCCGCGCACCGCCGTCGCCGCTCTCCACCGCGCCGAGGCCCTCGTCGCCCTCGGTCGCCGCGACGAGGCGGAGCGGCTGCTGGCGGCAGCGGGACGGACACTGAAGGCCCGCGGGCTGCCCGAGGCGGCGGAGACCGAGCGCCTGCTGGCGAACGTCGCCGCCGGCGGGCGCTGAGGACGGCGCCGGCCGAGGCCCGCTCAGAGGTACCTCTCGAGCTCCTGGCGGAACAGCGCTTCCAGCTCGTTGAGCCTCTCCGCCTGCGGCTCTCCCTTGCGCGCCTCGACGATGAGCACGTGCGGCAGGTCCGGGGTGTCGGGGCAGCGATCGTGCCGCTCGAGGCCCCTGAAGACCTCCAGGTCGCTTTCGCCGTAGCGGCACCACCGCACCCCCACGAAGCCGGCCGCGTCGAGGGCGCGGACGAGCAGCGCCCCGCTCCAGGGGAATCGGTGACCCCAACCGTAGAACGAGCGGTTGAGACCGAGGTCGAGGAGCTCCTTCTCGGCCGCCGACCGGCCGTCGCCGCGGTGGGCAGCGAGGACCCAGTCGAGGTTGGGCGTGGACAGCCGCAGCCACGCCCCAGGGCCGAGGACACGCCAGGCCTCACGCAGGAACGCGAGCCCTTCCAGCCCCGTCAGGTGCTCGAGGAAGTGCTCGGCGTACACCGCCTCGACCTCGTCAAACGGCAGGCCGTCGCGCACGTCGACGGCGAGATCCACCTCGAGCGCGGGGAGGAGGTCGACGTTGACCCAGCCCTCCAGCCGCCGGCACCCGCTGCCCACGTGCAGGCGAACCGGTCCGGTCCCGCGCGACCCGCCGAAGACCGCTCGGAGAACCCGGTGCTTGAGCCAGCCCCGGGAGCCTCGCGAGTGCCACGTCACGAAACCCCGCAGGCGGGTGACGACCGACCGTCGTGGATCGCCCTTCACGTGGTCGCCCAAGTGCCCTCCGGCTGACGACGCCTCGAGCCCCTGCCGGAGTGAGAGGTTATCACCGTCGTTGCCGCCATGCGGCGAGCCTCTCCCATCAGGAATGGCGGTCCAGGCGAGACATCGCGACTGGGTCCGGTCCGCTGACGATCCTGCGTCGCTCACGATACCGCCCGCACCTGCTGCGGGTCGTGCGGGAACCTCGACCGAGAGCCGCTACCTGTGCTTCGTCCGCTGCCCCGGCGGCACGGCGTCGGCGCTGCGGCCGTCGTCGTGGCAGTCGCTGCACACCGGGTCCTCGTCGTAGTGGCGGTCGGGGTGGCAGCTGGTGCAGTCCATGTCGGCGTGCACCTCGTCCAGGGCCAGGCCGGTCACCGCGTGCTGGAAGTTCTCCGGGCTCCAGGCGCCGTGGCAACCGGTGCACATCCGGTCGACGCGCCGGAAGTCCATGCCCTTGGGGTGGCAGCTCCAGCAGGCCAGCTTCTGGTGGTACGGGTTGAGCGGCCAGCCGGTGCGGTGGTGGGAGAACGCCGGCCGCTCCCGCGTGTCGTGGCACTTGGCGCAGGGGTCCTGCTCGTGGCAGGCGTTGCAGACCGCGTGCACCTCCTGCTGGGTGCGGGCGGGCGCGGCGGCCGCCTCGCGCCAGTCGTGGCAGCTGCCGCAGCTCTCCTGGTGGTGGCAGTCGACGCAGCGGAAGCCGAACAGCTCGACGTGCTCCTGGTGCTGGAAGGTGACGATCGGGGCGGCCGTGTACGGCGTCCGGTAGACGCGCTTGGTCGGCGCCTGCATGGGCGGGTGGGCGCGGCCGACGATGTCGGTCGGGTCGTGCGCCGCCGCCTGCGCGCCGGCGCCGGACCTGGGCGCGTGGCAGGCCACGCACTCGGTCTGGTGGCTCCACTCGACGTGGCAGGCCAGGCACTGCCGGTGGTAGGCGCCCTTGAGGTTGGGCTTGCGCAGGTCGCCGGACTCGGCGCCCACCTCGTGGCACTCCTTGCAGGGCGGGATGGTGCCGGGCGGGCTGTAGTGGTGGCAGGTGGCGCAGTCGCGGCCCATCAGCGCCATGCTGGCGTGGGCCCGGTGGTCGAAGCGCACCGGCTCGTACTGGTCGACCAGGTCGTCGAGGACGATGGTGTCGATGGCCTCGTCGAGGCCGTGGTGAGAGGCCTGGTGGACCATGGTCGAGCGCGGGCAGGCGTTGAGGCACGGCACCCGCGCGGTCGGCACGCTGCAGACGTGGCACTCGCTGCAAGCGCCGCCCGCGGCCGCCGGCATCTCGGCCCCCGGCCGCCTGGCCTCCTGGGGGACCGCCAGGGCCGCCCCGCCGACCGCCAGCAGCGGCACGGCTGCCGCGGCGATCCACCGGACCAACCGCGCCGTCGCTCCTGCGCGCCTCATGACAGCACCTCCGGCTCGATCTCCCCCACCAGCGCCGGGACGGGGGCCCGGGTCTCGGCCGGAACCGCCCCGACCGGCGCGGTCACCACCGGGAACAGCAGCACGCACGCCCGGTAGACCAGCACCAGGGCGGAGATCAGCCCGACCGTGACCGCGACCTCGAGCGGCGAAGGGATGTAGCGCTCGGCGGGCAGGTTCGGCCGGTAGGCGACCAGGAAGACGTTGACCCGGTTCAGCACCACCCCGGCGATGACCAGCGTCGCCGCCGAGAACAGGCCGGCCTCGCTGCGGCGGATGCGCGGCACCGCCAGCAGCACCAGCGGCAACGCCACCCCCGCCCCGACCTCGACCATGAACATGGTCGCCTCGAACGACCCGGTCGCGAGGTGACCCCATGCCTGGCGCAGGGTCAGGTCGACCGCCTTCACCGCCAGGTACAGCCCGAGCAGCATGGGCGTGAAGCGGGCCAGGCTCGCCAGCAGGTCGGTCTCGCGCGGCAGCCTGAACGAGCGCGCGGCGAGCATGGACTCGAAGATCACCATCGGGAAGCCGACCGCGATCGCCGACAGCAGGAACAGGAGCGGCGAGATCGGCGTGTACCAGAGCGGGTGCACCTTGCTCGGGGCGATCAGCATCAGCGTGCCGAGCGACGACTGGTGCAGGCACGACAGCACCACGCCGGCGATGATCAGCAGCACCAGGATGCGGCGCAGGAAGAGGTCGAGCAGGCCGAGCAGGGCCTCGACGGGTGCGTTGAGGAGCGCCAGCGGCCCGGGCATGGCGACCCGCCCCTTGAACCGCTCGACCACCAGCGGCGCGAACTCCGCGTAGAGCACGTTGAGGTAGGCCATGACGCACATGCCGACCTCGAACAGGACCGAGCTCCCCTGCCACATGCTCGGCATCATCGGGTGCCAGACGTTGTAGTAGCGGCCGAGGTCGGCGAGGAGGCCGATGACGACGAAGGTGTAGCCGAGCATGGCGGTCAACAGCGCCGGCCGCAGCAGGCGGTGGTAGCGGTGGGCGCCGGCGATCTCCACCAGGAAGGCGGTGGTGAACCCGCCCGCGGCCAGCGCCACCCCGGAGGCGACGTCGACCGCAATCCAGATGCCCCACGGGTAGGCGTCGCTCAGGTTGGTCGCGGCGCCCAGACCGAAGACCAGGCGGTAGACGTAGCCAGCCCCGCCGAGCAGGGCGAGGCCGACCAGGACCCACACCCCAGGGGTGAAGAAGCGCGCCCCGAGCGGGCGCGGCAGCTCGAGCTGGCCGGCGTGGCTCATGTCCCGCTCTCCCCGCTGGCGCCGTGGTCGTCGCCCCGCCGCTCCTGGCGGGTGGTGAGCATCACCAGGCCGAGCAGGCCGTACAGGGCCAGGGGCGGCACGAAGCCCTTGAAGATGCCGTGCTGGATCGGCTCGGTGGCGTCGGGCGCCGGCCGCTCCGGCAGGGCGGGCAGGCCGAGCTGGCGGATGTCGCCCGGCGCCAGGTACATCCAGGCGGTGCCACCGACCTCGTGCTCGCCGTAGAGGTGGCCGGAGTAGCGCTCCGGGGCGGCCTTCATGCGCACGTGGGCGGCGTCGACCAGGGCGTCGCGCCGGCCGAACGTCAGCGCCTCGTTGGGGCAGATGTCGACGCACGCCGGCCGCCGCCCCTCCCCCACCACGCGCTCGAAGCAGAAGCTGCACTTGCGGACCCGCGGGGCCAGCGCCTCGGCGTACTCGTAGGTGGGGATCTCGAACGGGCAGGCGACCATGCAGTAGCGGCAGCCCATGCACTTGCCGGCGTCGTAGGTCACCGGCCCCTCGGGCTCCTTGCGCAGGGCGCCGACCAGACAGGCCGACACGCAGGCGGGCCGCAGGCAGTGCATGCACTGCACCTTGACCGAGGTCCCCCGGTCGGGCTCGGCCGCGGTCGGGAAGCGGTTGACGACCGTGAAGGCCTCGGCCGACGGGCGCCGCGGGCTGACGCAGACCGTGCGGTCCTCGAAGTCGGCCTGCGTCCGGGCGGTGAGCTCGTGCTCCCGGTTGCAGGCCCACTCGCACTTGCGACAGCCGATGCAGACCGTGGCGTCCACCAGCACGCCGAGGGAGCGGTCGCTGGCGCCCGCCCCGTCGGCGGCGTCGCTCGCCTCCAGGCCGCCGACCGCCAGGGTGGCGGCCGCGGTGCCGGCGAGCCGCAGGAAATCGCGTCGTCTGAGTGTCATCTGTCGACCCTCCATGCTCACCCTCCCGTCGCCCGGGGGAGGGGGCCCAGCGCGCGGGCCGCCGCGGGGCGGCTGGTCCACTCCCGGCCCGGTCGGCCCGCCCCCCGGGGGCCGGGTCGAGATCGTGGCCCGGCAGAGCGACGCGGGCGTGC
>CAYTJW010000488.1:0-4759 GCA_964438135.1 uncultured Thermoanaerobaculia bacterium | reverse complement strand
GCGCGGCGACGGGAGACGGGCGGGCAGCTCGCCCCCGCAGCGCCGGGCCCCGGGCCGCGCCCCCGGGGCGAAGAAAACGGCGGCCCCCGGGGGGGCCGCCGTGGTCGTGACCGCTGCCGGTCGGTGGGCTAGAAGTCGAAGTGGACGGCCGCGTGCAGGGTCCGCCCGTAGGGGTCGTAGAAGCCGTAGAAGCCCGCGCCGTAGTCCCACCAGGTGTTGTCGGCGATCATCTTCGGCTCCTCGTCCAGGATGTTGTTGCAGCCCAGGACGAGCTGGACGTTCTCGTTGAGCTGCCAGCTCCAGGCGAGGTCGAAGTAGTTGGTGGCCTCGATCTCGAGCGCGTCGTTGATCTCCCACCACTCGATCAGGTCCGGGACGCCGATGTCGAGGTCGTCGCTGGCGTCGTCGTTGTCGACGGCGGAGATGTAGCGCCAGCCGAGCGAGAAGACCATGTCGAAGTTGGTCTCCCAGGAGATCCGCGCCAGGTGACGCCACTCCGGCGTCGGGTACGGGCCGCACTGGTCGCCGAAGTAGCCGACGCAGTCGTAGTCGTAGAACGGGGTCTGGATGCGGTTCGTCAGCATGTAGGTGCCCATCAGCGAGCTGTTGATGAAGCCGGCGTCGCCGATCGAGGCCAGCCAGGAGAAGTTGGCGTCGACGCCCTCGCCGTACTTCACGCCGAGGTTCTGGGAGATCGACTCGGTGTAGCCCTCGGTGAGGAGCCACAGGGTGCCGGCCCGGTCGCGGTGGATCAGGCTGCACAGCGCGGGGTCGCCGGTCAGGGCGCAGGCCATGACCACGTCGTCCGGGTTGGGAGCCTCGATCACCTGGTCGATCTCGATGTCGTAGTAGTCGACGGCGAACGACAGTCCGGGGACCGCCGTCGGGGTCAGGACGATGCCGGCGGTGAAGGTGTCCGCGGTCTCGGGGTCGAGCAGCGGGTTGCCGCCGTCCCAGCTGTTGTACTGGCCGGCCGGGCTGGCGAGGACGTTGCCGTACTGCTCCGCGGTCATGCCGGTCCGCAGGCACTGCTCGAGGCTCAGCGACGGCACGCCGGTCACCGGGTCGTTGGCGCACGGGTCGATGCTGCCGTTAAGGCCGAGGCTCTGCGGGCTGTAGAGGTCCTGCACGTTCGGCGCGCGGACCGCCCGGGCGAAGCCGGTGCGGATCTTGAGCAGGTCGGCCGGCGCCCAGGAGGCCTGCGCCTTCCAGGTCGGGTGGCCGCCCGACAGGTTGTAGTCGGAGTAGCGGTAGCCGAGCTCGAGGCTCAGGTCCTTGGCCGCCGGGGCGTCCTGGATGACCGGCACCAGCGCCTCGAGGAAGGCCTCGCTGACGTTGTAGTTGCCGTCGACGCGCGGCTGCCCGCCGCCCTGGCCGGAGCCGTTGCCGCTCTCCCAGTTGTCGTCGGTGTGGACGTACAGGTACTCCTGGCGGTACTCGGCGCCGAACGCGACCTGGATGCCCTCGGTGGCGGTGGGGAGCTTGACCCCGTGCTCGCCCAGGTCGCCGTTGACGGTGCCGTTGACCATCTGGGTCTTGGTGCCGGACGCCATCACCATGTTCATCATGATGTAGCGGGCGGCCTCCGGGGTCACGCCACCGGTCCGGAAGACGTTCCAGGGCACGCAGCCGGGGTTGCCCGAGCGGCACTGCCAGGTGCTGGGGTCGTTCGGGTCGCCGATGACGTCGAGGGCGTCCACCAGCCGGGCGACGCTGAGGTCGCCGACGTACTCCTGCGGGGTGGAGTTCTCGGAGTACAGGGCGTAGAAGTCGTAGCTCCAGGCGTCGCTCAGGTCGCCGCGCACGCCGCTGACGAGGCGCCAGGTGTTGTGGGTGATGAGGTTGGCCCGGGGGCCGGTCTCGACGCTGCGGCGGCCGATGACCACGTTGGCGTACTCGTCCAGCCCGAACCCGGCCTGGGTGCAGAGGATGTCGCGCTGCTGATCCGACAGCATCGGGTTGTCGCAGTTGATGGCGACGGTGTTGTTGAAGTCGCCCGAGGGCGCGATCTGCGCCTCGGTGTAGTCGCTCATGAACATCACTTCGCCGTACACGTCGAGGTAGTCGTTGAACTTGTAGTTCAGGAACCCGCCTGCCGTGTACTTCTCGTCCGGCCGCTGCAGGAAGTTGGTGGGCGCGTAGTTGTAGTAGTCGGAGCGGCCGAAGGGCCGGAAGGTGTTGCCGGTTGTCCCGTCGATCGTGTAGACCCCGCGAAGGTTCCAGTCGGGGTCGTAGGAGAAGAACCGGCCGCCCGGGGCGGTGCCCGAGCCGCCGCACTCGATCCCCTCCGCGCCCGACCAGAGCGCGCAGTTGGTGTAGTCGCGCCGGTCCTTGGTGAGCGCGTCGATCTTGCGGTAGTCGAAGTAGATGGCGGCGTGGCCCTTGTCGCCGCCGAACTTGCCGCCGAAGGCCAGGTTGACGTTGTACTGGTCGCCGTCGCTGGTGCTGCCGGAGGGGTAGTCGTAGCCGGCGGCCTCGTTGATCGCCGCGGCCACGCCGTTGTTGTTGTCGTGCTGGTAGCCGGCCCAGGCGATCCCACCCCTGAGGCCCTCGAACTCGGTGTCGAGGACGAAGTTGACGACGCCGGTGACGGCGTCGGCGCCGTACACGGACGAGGCGCCGCCGGTCAGCACGTCGACCCGCTTGATCAGCGCGGCCGGGATGAAGTTGAGGTCACCGGAGACCTCGTAGGGGTCGCCGGCGGCCATGCGCCGGCCGTTGATCAGGACCAGGGTGCGGGTCGAGCCCATGTTGCGCAGGTCCACGCTCGCGGTGCCCGACGCGCCGTTGGACACGGTCGAGTTCTGCTGGCTGAAGACCTGGGGCAGCTGCCGGACCAGGTCCTCGACCCGGGTCACGCCCGAGTAGGTCAGCGCCTCGGGCTCGAGGACCGAGACCGGGCTCATGGACTCCAGCGTCGGCCGCGGGATCAGCGAGCCGGTGACGACCACCTCCTCGGTGAAGACCTCCGCCGGTTGCTCGGGCGCCGCCGCCTCCTGGGCCAGGGCGAGCGAGCCCGAGCCGAGCAAGCCCAGTGAGACGACGAGAGCACTTCCGAACAGGAACCCACGACGCCATTGAACCCTCTTGCTCCTCATCGGTCCGTCCTCCTCCCTCTCGCCACGGTCGGCACCGTTGCCTCCGAAAGCCGGCGCGCGGGCCCACTCCTCTCCCCCACTGGGAGGAGCTGGCCCGCGACACAATCGAGACTGCCTCTCATGCCTTGCCGGCCGACCTGACCCACCGAAAGTACCGCGGTCGGGGCGAGGTTGCAAGACCCCCAGCCCCAGAATCGGGTCACCCCCTCGGCCGCGACCGCGCGCCCCCCTCCACCGGCGGCCGCTCGGCCGGCCTAGGGCTGGCTCAGGAACCGGAGCAGGTCGCGCGCCGTGGCGGCCTCCGCGTCCCCCGGGGCGAGCTGGAGGAAGCGCTCGAGGTAGCGCCTGGCGTCCTCCTTCGCCCCCTCGCTGACCGCGATCAGAGCCAGGAGGTAGTGGGACTGGACCTGGTTGGGCTCGACCAGGAGGACCTTGCCGAACAGGTCCTTGGCGCGGGCCAGGTCGTTGCCGTCGTAGGCGTCGTAGGCCAGCTTGAGGAGACCGTCGCGGGCCACCGTGGGCTCGACCGGGGCCAGGCCGACCAGCGCCTCGACGATCAGGTCCTCCCGGCCGAGCCCCAGGGCCGCGTTGTAGCGCACCCGCAGCGCCTGCTCGTGCTGCGGGTCCTGCTCCAACAGCGTCCGGGCGGCGGCCAGGACCTCCTCGTAGCGCTTGACCTGCAGCCCCTCGGTGGTGACGCCGATCAGGGCCTCCTGCAGGGTCGGGTCGATCCGGGCCGCCTCGCTGAACTTCGCGAAGGCGCCCTCGTGGTCCCCGACCTTGGCGAGGGCCACCCCCTCGTTGTGGACCTTCTTCGCCTCCTCGGTCAGGCGGACGCGGGTCTGGAGGTCGGTGAGGGCCTGGGCGGTCTTCGCCTCGTCACCCAGCGCGCGGTAGGCCTCCCACCGGCAGCGGAGAACGGCCTCGTCCACGCTGCCGAGGGCGATGGCCTTCTCGGCGGCGTCGACCGCGTCCTGGAACCGCCTGGCCTGGAGGTGGACCACGCCCAACCCCTCCCACGCCTGGGCGAGCTCCGGGTCGTGGCCCGCGGCCTCCTCGAACCGGGCCTGAGCGGTCGCGTAGTCCCTGGCCTGGAGGGCGGCGACACCGGCGTTGTAGGCCTGGATGGCGGGGTCGGCGCTGACGTTCGCGGGCAGGATGTCGGCCGTCACCGCCTGCCCGGGGTAGATCACGAAGTCGTGCCGGGCCGTTCCCTCGAGGCTCCAGCCCTGGTCGGTCTCGAGGACCTGGTAGCCGACCTTCTCGAACCGGTAGTGGTAGGTCACGTTGACCCGGTCGAAGTCGAGGATGAAGGTCCCCTTCCGGTCCGTCACCCTCACCTCCTCGAAGCCCGCGACCTCCTTCGACGTCGCGGTCACGGACACTCCCTCGACCGGGGCGCCCTCGGGGTCCACCACCCTCCCCACCAGCCTCCCCTTCCGCGCGGCCGAGACCAGCCCGGGGAGGGCGACGGCCAGGACCAGGAACCAGGCCACGACACGGAGTCTGACGCGCATCGGCTCACCCCCTTCGGCCCGGGCCCTGGGTCGCGCCCGGGCCTGTGGCCTCGCCGGGGCCCGGCCGCCGGCCCGCCGACCGACGCGCCCCCGGCGGGCCCGTCGCCAGCGAGGATAGCGTCGGCCTCCCCCTGCAGGCGAGGC
>CAYTJW010000487.1:0-4771 GCA_964438135.1 uncultured Thermoanaerobaculia bacterium | reverse complement strand
GGTCGCCGAAGGCCGCGAGCTGCTCGAGCGGGACGCCCTCGAGGCCGGTCTCCTCCTCGAGCTCGCGCGCGGCCGCCGCCGCGAGCGGCTCGTCCGCGTCGACGAAGCCGCCCGGCAGCGCCCAGCGGCCGGCGAAGGGGTCGTGGGCGCGCTCCACCAGCAGCACCGCGAGGGCTTCGCCGCCGACGCCGAGCAGCACCACGTCCGCCGTCACCGCCGGCCGCGGGTAGGGGTACGTGTACGTCATCGCTCCTCTTCTCCCGGCTCGCCCCGAGCCTGGTCCTGATCGTGGACGTGGACGTGGACGTGGACGTGGTCCTGACCGTGCTCCTGGACCTCGCCTCCCCCGCCCTCCCCCGCCAGGTACCGCCGCAGCTCCGCGAGCTCGCGCTCGAAGCCGCCCGACAGGATCGGGAAGCGGCACCAGGTCTTGGGGTCGAGGTTCTCGTCGTCGAGGTGGAACGAGGGGGCGTAGCGCTCGCGCTTCCACTGGTTGCGGGCGAAGAGACGGAAGAAGCGCTCGACCCAGGCGCCGAGCATGGCCGGGTCGACCGCCGCGAAGCGCACCCGCATCGAGCGGAAGACCTCGAGGGGCGGCAGCTTGTCCCGGATCGCCGCCCGCTCGATGGCGTCGAGCAGCTCGTAGGGCATCAGGTCGCCCTCGTCCGTCTGCCCCTCCTCGGGCGGCCGCAGCTCCGCGGTCGGCGCCTGGCGGGTGACCGCGGCCAGGGCCGGGATCGGCCCCAGGCCGTCCGGCCCCACCCGCTCCAGCCACGCCAGCCAGCGGCGCAGGTAGGCCTTGTCGACGCCGGCGATCGGCGACAGGCCGCCGCAGGTGTCGCCGTCCATGGTGGCGTAGCCGACCGCCGCCTCGGACCGGTTCGAGGTGGCGAGCAGCAGGGCGCCGCTCAGGTTGGCGAGCAGCCACGCCCCCGGCCCCCGCACCCGCGCCTGGACGTTCTGCAGGGCGATGTCGTCCCGCTCCCAGCCCAGGCGCCGGCCGATGGCGCCCTCGACCAGCCCCACGTAGCCGTCGACCAGCCCCTGCACCTCGAGCTCGAGGAAGGTGGCGCCGATCGCCTCGGCGACCGACCGCGCCGCCTCCCGGGTGGTCGTCGTGCTGTTCGCGGTGGCCTGGTAGACGCAGGTGAGCAGGCCCCGGGTCAGCTCCGCGGCGGAGGCGGCGCCAGCCAGGTCCGGGCGGCCCAGCCGGCGCGCCAGCTCGCCCGCCCCCAGCTCCGCCACCCCCCGCCGGACCGCCAGCGCCACCAGGCACGCCACCGCGGAGGAGTCGGCGCCGCCGCTCGCGGAGACGACGAAGCCCCGCGCCCGGCTCTTGCGCAGGTAGTCGAGCAGGCCGAGGGTGACCGCCCGGGTCAGCTCCTCCTCCTTGAGGTGCGGCCCCCTCTCCCACGCCGCCACCTCCGGCTCCTCCTGGCGCGGCTCGAGCTCGGGGAAGGCGAAGGGGCAGCTGACCCGGTACCGGCCCTCGTCGCCGATCAGCGGCTCGAAGCTGGCGGTGCGGGCCTGGGCCATGCGGGTGGCGCCGACGTCCACCACCGCCGCGGTGACGCCGTGGTCGACCAGGCCGAGCCGCGGCGAGATCGCCAGCAGGCGGCCGGCCGAGGCGATCATCGCCCCGCCGTCGTAGATCGCCCGCCCGGCCTCGTTGCCGAGCAGGTTGGCGTAGACGTAGCTGGTCGAGAAGGCGCGCGAGCCCTCGAGGACGAAGCGCTGCCGCACCGCCAGCTTGCCGAAGGCGAAGTGGCTGGCGCTCGGGTTGAGCAGGACGTCGGCCCCCTTCAGCGCCAGCGCCGCGCCGGGCCGCACCGCCACCCAGGCGTCCTCGCAGATCTCGAAGCCGACCGTGACCCCGCCGCAGTCGAAGTAGAGGTCGCCGACCGGGTAGGCGACCCCGCCCACCAGCAGCTCCCCCCGTTTGCCGGCGGGCCACGGCTTGAACCAGCGCGGCTCGTAGTGGATCCCCTCGCCGGCCAGGTGCTGCTTGGCGACGAAGCCGGCGACCCGGCCGTCCACCGCCAGACAGGCGGCGTTGAAGATGGCGTTTCGGTACACCACCGGCAGGCCGAAGGAGACCACCATCCCGGCGGTCTGAGGGGCGAGCTCGAGCAGGACCTCGGCCGCGGTCTCCGCGACGCTGGTCGACAGGAAGGCGTCCTCGCAGCTGTAGCCGGAGATGCACAGCTCGGGCAAGCACAGGATCGACACCTGGCGCCGCCGCGCCTCGGCGATCGCGGCTGAGATGTTGCGGGCGTTGTCGTCCCACGCCAGCGGCGTCTGGTTGAGCACCGCCGCCCCGACCCGGACCAGCTTCATGGCGTCCCTCCCGACCCGGCGCCGGTCGCCGGCACCGCGCCGCCAGACTCCTCCCCGTAGCCCCGCGCCGCCAGCACCAGCCGGGTCTTGAGCTCGTGCAGGCCCCGCTCGAGGCCGACCGGGTACTCGTGCGGGTTGACGAAGCGCTTGACGCCGGGGTGGAAGCCGGCCAGCTGCTCCGCCGTCCGTTGCCGCGCCGCCGCGAGCGTCTGCACCTCGCCGACCAGCTCGCCCCGGCGCAGCACCGGCACCAGCAGGTCCTCGGTCTGGCAGGCGTCGGGCAGGCGCTTGCGGCGGGTCAGGTCCTGCGGGTCGACCACGGTCGGGGGGGCGGCGATGCCCCGCTCCTGGTCGTAGATCATGTCCGCCACCGCCTCCGACCCCAGCCGGTAGCGCCGCACCTGCAGCACCCCCGGGGTGGTGGTCTTGACCACCTGCTCCGACAGCTTGATCTTGTGCTGCCAGGCCTCACCCGGCCGCCGCACCGCCGAGAGCTTGTAGACCCCGCCCAGGGCGGCCTGGTCGTGGCCGGTGACGAGGCGGGTGCCGACCCCCCAGACGCAGACCCGGGCGCCCTGCTCCTTGAGGCTCTTGATCAGGTGCTCGTCGAGGTCGTTGGAGGCGATGACGACCGCGTCGCGGAGGCCGGCCTGGTCGAGCACCCGCCGCGCCTCGGCGCTCAGGTAGGCGAGGTCGCCGGAGTCGAGACGGATGCCGGCCAGGCGGTGGCCCTGGCTCGCCAGCCAGCGGCCCACCTCGGCCGCGTGCCGGATGCCGTCCAGGGTCGAGTAGGTGTCGACCAGGAAGACGCAGTTGTTGGGCATCGCCCGGGCGTAGGCCTGGAACGCCTCGAGCTCGGACGGGAAGGCCATCACCCAGCTGTGGGCGTGGGTCCCCCGCACCGGGATGCCGAGCAGCTTGCCGGCCAGGACGTTGGAGGTCGCGGCGCAGCCGCCGACGAACGCGGCCCGGCTGGCCGCGACCCCGCCGTCGACGCCGTGCGCCCGGCGCAGGCCGAACTCCAGCACCGCGTCGCCGCCGGCGGCCAGGCAGACGCGGGCCGCCTTGGTCGCGATCAGGGTCTGGAAGTTGACGAAGTTGAGCAGCGCGGTCTCCAGCAGCTGGGCCTGGATGATCGGCCCCTGCACCCTGAGCAGGGGCTCGTAGGGGAAGGCGAGGGTGCCCTCGGGCATGGCGTCGACGTCCACCGTCAGCCGCATGCGCCGCAGCTCGTCCAGGAACTCGGGCGGGAACAGGGGGCGGCCGTCGTTGCCCTCGAGCTCGGCCAGGTAGCCCACGTCGCCGTCGGTGAGGCGGAAGCCCTCGAGGTACTCGAGCACGTCCCCGAGGCCGCAGGCGACCGCGAAGCCGCTGCCGAAGGGGCTCTTGCGGAAGTGGAGGTTGAAGGCCGCCTCCAGCTCGGCGAGCCCCGAGCGCCAGTAGCCGTAGGCCATGGTCAGCTGGTAGAGGTCGGTCAGCAGCCCGAGCGGGTGGCGGTAGAGCGCGGCGAGACGGCCCATGAGGTACCCCGTCGCCCAGTGTACGGCAGCCGCGGACGGGCGGCTCTCGGCGGTCAGCGATCAGCGATCAGCTGCCCCCGCCCGACCCCTCCCGTCTCCGGGTGGGTGGGGGAGCCGAAAGCCGAAAGCTGAGAGCCGAACGCTCCCTAGTCCCACCCCCGCACTGGCCGCCACTCGTCCACCAGCTGCCCGCCGCGCAGCACGTGGTAGCGCTCGTGCAGGGCTGCCGCCAGGCAGGAGTGGTTGGGCAGCAGGCGCAGCCTCGCCCCGGGCGGGCAGGCGGCCAGCTCGAGCGGGTCGGCGGCGCGCAGCAGGCCGTGCTCCTGCGACAGCGACGCCA
Source organism: uncultured Thermoanaerobaculia bacterium (assembly GCA_964438135.1). Lineage (GTDB taxonomy): Bacteria > Acidobacteriota > Thermoanaerobaculia > Thermoanaerobaculales > Sulfomarinibacteraceae > CAYTJW01. The sequence continues at coordinate 574 of CAYTJW010000487.1, read as the reverse complement.
CCTTCAGCCCGCCCAGGCGGCGGCCGCCGGCGGTCAGCGCCACCCCGAAGCCGCACCCCGGGTCGACCCGCACCGGCCCCGGGTCGGAGCTCAAGGCCAGGGCGCCGGCGTCGACCAGCAGCTCCCCCCGCTGCGGGTAGTGGCCGATGACGGTGGTCAGCACCGAGAAGGCGACGTCGCCCAGGCTGCAGCTGCCGATGGCGGCCTGGAACGCGTCGAACAGGAGGTAGTTGCCCGGCCGCACCTCGTCGACGCCGGCCAGGTCCTCGGCCGCCATGACGGTGGGGGTCGAGCCGACGCTGACCGTGCCCACCGTCACCGAGGCGCCGCGCAGCCGGTCAGCGAACCGCACCATCACGTCGCGCTCCTCGCGCGCCACCTGCCGCGCCTCGTCGCGGCTCCGGCAGCGGTAGGCGTGGCCGGCGTGGGTGAGGATGCCGGCCAGGCGGAGGTGGGGCGAGGCCTGGACCCACCGCGCCAGGGCCACGCCCTCGTCGCCGGCCGGGTCGACCCCGGCCCGCCGGCCGCCGCAGTCGACCTTGAGGAACAGCTCGAGGACGGCGCCAGCGGCGGC
>CAYTJW010000486.1:0-4772 GCA_964438135.1 uncultured Thermoanaerobaculia bacterium | reverse complement strand
GGCGCTCGAGCCCCTCGCCGGGCAGGTCGACGGCGACCCGGAGGCGGTCGCCCGGGCCCTCGACGAGTTCGTGGCCGAGCGCGTCCGCCGCTACCTGGTCGACGCGCTGTCCATCGCCGCCGACACCGCCGAGGCGGTGCTGGCCTCGACCGCCGCCACGGTGCCGGCGCTCCTCGCCCGCGGCCGCGCCCTCGAGGCGGTGCGGTCGGGCCCCGAGCTGCGCGCCCTGGCCCTGTCCTCGAAGCGCGTCCGCAACATCGCCGAGGGCCAGCCCGGGGAGGACCTCGAGCCGGCGTTGCTGGCCGAGCCGGCCGAGCGCGAGCTGCACCGCGCCTGGCTCGAGCTGCACGACCGCCTGCCCGGCCTGCTCGCCGCCGGCGAGATGGAGGCGGCCTTCTCCGCCCTCGCCGCCCTGGCCGGGCCCCTCGACCGCTTCTTCACCGAGGTCCTGGTGCTGTGCGAGGACCTCCCCCGGCGCGCCAACCGCGTCGCCCTGCTCAAGTCCCTCGGGCGTGACTTCCTCACGCTCGCCGACCTGTCCCGTCTGCAGATCGAGGGGTCGCAGACAGAAGGAGACCACGCATGACCACCGGCAAGCTCGTCTACTGGTTCGGCGGCGGCACCGCCGACGGCCGCGCCGACATGAAGAACCTGCTCGGCGGCAAGGGCGCCAACCTGGCCGAGATGGCCAACCTGGGCATCCCGGTCCCGGCCGGCTTCACCATCACCACCGACGTCTGCACCCACTACTACCAGCACGGCCGCACCTACCCGGCCGAGCTCCAGGCCCAGGTCGACGCGTGCCTCGCCCGGGTCGAGGAGGTCATGGGGGCGAAGTTCGGCGACCCCGCCAACGCGCTCCTGGTGTCGGTCCGCTCCGGGGCGCGCAGCTCGATGCCGGGCATGATGGAGACGGTCCTCAACGTCGGCCTGTGCTCGCACACCATCCCCGGCCTGATCGCCAAGACGGGCAACCCGCGCTTCGTCTACGACGCCTACCGTCGCCTGATCATGATGTACTCCGACGTGGTCATGGAGAAGGCGGCCGGGGTCGAGCCGGCCGAGGGGCAGGGCATCCGCCAGCAGCTCGACCGCCTGCTCGACGAGGCCAAGAGGGCGGGCGGCCACGCCACTGACGCCGACCTCACCGAGGCCGAGCTCCGGGAGCTGGTGGAGAGGTTCAAGGCCCGGGTGCGCGAGGTGCTGGGCCACGACTTCCCGGACGACCCGCGCGAGCAGCTGATGGGCGGCATCGGCGCCGTCTTCCAGTCCTGGAACGGCAAGCGCGCCGTCTCCTACCGCCGCATCGAGGGCATCCCCGACGAGTGGGGCACCGCGGTCAACGTCCAGGCGATGGTGTTCGGCAACATGGGCGCGACCTCGGCCACCGGCGTCGCCTTCACCCGCAACCCGGCCACCGGCGAGAACGCCTTCTACGGCGAGTGGCTGCCCAACGCCCAGGGCGAGGACGTGGTCGCCGGCATCCGCACCCCCAACCCGCTCAACGACGCCACCAAGAACGAGCAGAACCGCCACCTGCCGTCGCTCGAGCAGGCCATGCCCGAGGTCTACGGGCCGCTCGACGCCATCCGCACCACCCTCGAGAAGCACTACACCGACATGCTCGACATCGAGTTCACCATCCAGGAAGGCCGGCTGTGGATGCTGCAGTGCCGGGTCGGCAAGCGGGGCGGCTTCGCCGCCGCGCGGATGGCCTGCGAGATGCTCGCCGAGGGGCTCATCGACGAGCGCACCGCGCTGCTCCGGGTCAAGGGCGACCACCTCAACGAGCTGCTGCTGCCGACCCTCGACCCGACCGTCGAGATGAGCCGCAAGCCGGTCGCCAAGGGCCTGCCGGCCGGCCCGGGCGGCGCCTCCGGGCAGATCGTGTTCACCGCCGCCGACGCGGTCGAGTGGACCAAGCAGGGCAAGAAGGTCGTGCTGCTGCGCGAGGAGACCAACCCCGAGGACGTCGAGGGCATGCGCGCGGCGGTCGCCATCCTCACCGCCCGCGGCGGCATGACCTCCCACGCCGCCCTGGTCGCGCGCGGCTGGGGCAAGTGCTGCGTGGTCGGCGCCGGCGAGCTGAAGGTCGACGTCCACGCCCGCTCGGTCGAGGTCGGCGGCCGCACCTTCTCGGAGGGCGACTGGTTCTCGCTCAACGGCACCAAGGGCCACGTCTACGAGGGCTCGATCGCCACCATCCCCGCCAGGCCGCTCGAGAACCCGCACTTCATCAAGCTGATGGAGCTCGCGGACCGCTGCCGCGCCCTCAAGGTGCGGACCAACGCCGACACCCCCGAGGACACCGCCAAGGCGCGCAGCTTCGGCGCCGAGGGCATCGGCCTGTTCCGCACCGAGCACATGTTCTACGGCAAGGGCACGGAGCAGCCGCTGTTCCTGCTGCGCAAGATGATCGTGTCCTCGAGCGAGGCCGAGCGGCGGGCCGCCCTCAAGGAGCTCTTCCCGTTCGTCAAGAAGGACATCAAGGCCACCCTGGCGGTCATGGACGGGCTGCCGGTGACGATCCGCCTGCTCGACCCGCCGCTGCACGAGTTCGTGCCGAACCGGCCCGAGGAGCGGGCGAAGCTGGCCGAGGCCCTCGGCATCGGCGCCGAGGAGCTCAACCGGCGGGCCGACAAGCTGCACGAGTCGAACCCGATGATGGGCCACCGCGGCGTCCGCCTCGGCGTCACCTACCCCGAGATCTCGGAGATGCAGTTCCGCGCCATCCTCGAGGCGACCGTCGAGCTGACCCGCGAGGGGATCACGGTCCTGCCCGAGATCATGGTGCCCGTGGTCGGCATGGAGACCGAGCTGGCCGACCAGAAGGCGGTCTGCGACCGCATCGCCGCCGAGGTCTGCGCCGCCTACGGGGTGGAGCGGGTCGACTACCTCTACGGGACCATGATCGAGATCCCGCGCGCCGCCCTCACCGCCGGCAAGATCGCCCGCACCGCCGAGTTCTTCTCCTACGGCACCAACGACCTGACGCAGATGACCTTCGGCTTCTCGCGCGACGACATCGCCGGCTTCGTGCCCGACTACCTGGACAAGAAGATCCTGCCCGCCGAGCCGTTCCAGATCCTCGACCAGGAGGGCGTCGGCGAGCTGGTCAGGATCGGCATCGAGCGCGGCCGGGCGACCCGCCCCAACCTCAAGGTCGGCATCTGCGGCGAGCACGGCGGCGAGCCGTCGTCGGTGGTCTTCTGCCACTGTGTCGGCATGGACTACGTCAGCTGCTCGCCGTTCCGGGTGCCGATCGCCCGGCTGGCCGCGGCCCACGCGCAGATCGAGAAGCCGCGGGGCTGAGACCGAGGTGGCGACGGGGTCCTCGGGGTCATGACGACCGGGCGCGGGCTGCTGGTGATCGTCTCCGCTCCCTCGGGCTGCGGCAAGGACACGGTCATCGAGGCGGCCCGCGACCGGCTCGCCGCCCAGGGCACCGCGAGCCACCACTCGATCTCCCACACCACCCGAGAGCCGCGCCCGGCGGAGGTCGCCGGGCGCGACTACCACTTCGTCGACCGGCCGACCTTCGAGCGCATGGTGGCCGAGGGCGCCTTCCTCGAGTGGGCCGAGTACGCCGGCAACCTCTACGGCACCTCGCGGCAGGAGGTGGAGGGCCGGCTGGCGGCGGGCCAGGACGTGTTCCTCGATATCGACGTGCAGGGCGCCCGCCAGCTCAAGGCGAGGCTCCCAGACGCGGTCTCGGTGTTCCTCCTGCCGCCCTCGTTCGCGGCCCTCGAGGAGCGCCTCGAGCGGCGCCGCCAGGACCCGCCGGAGGCGATCCGCCGCCGCCTCCAGTGGGGGGGGCGCGAGATCGCGGCGGCGGCCGAGTTCGACTATGCTATGATCAACGACCGGCTGGACGTGGCGGTCGACGCCCTGCTCGGCATCTGCCTGGCGGAGCGCCACCGGACGTCGCGGCAGCGGCCGCTCCTCGACCGGGTCCGCGACGAGTTCCAGCACGCGCTCGACAGGGAACGCACGCCATGATGCAACCAGGCCCCGAGTTCGACTCCCTCTTCCGCTACATCGTCGTCGTCTCCCAGCGCGCCGAGCAGATCATCAACGGCGCGCGGGTGCGGTCGGACTCGCGCCGCGTCAAGCCGACCCTGCAGGCGGTCGACGACGTCAACGCCGGCCTGGTGCAGTGGCGCATCCTCACCCAGGAGGAGATCGACGCCCAGCGGCAGGCGATCGTCGAGCAGTTCCGCGCCGAGGTCGGCGCCGACCGCATGCAGGCCGAGAGCCGGCCGCGCCTGCGCGACGTCCTGCCGACGACCCGGCCCGCGGTCGAGCCGCACGACGAGGTGGTCGAGCCCGAGCCCGGCGAGCGGGACGAGGAGCTCAGCCGGCTGCAGCGCCTGCTCGGCATCGGCGACCGCGGCCACGGCGAGGACTCGGCCGAGCTCGACGAGGACCTCGAGCTGGCCGACGAGGACGAGGAGCCGGAGGCCGGCGACGTCGGCTTCGCCCTCGACCTGGCCGACGAGGAGGAGCCCGACCGCGACGAGCTCGTCGACGACGAGGATGCGAAGGGCGACCGGGACGAGTTCGTCGAGGACGAGGAGGAGGGCTACCTCGAGGACGGCGGCGATCCCGACGAGGACTCCGACGACGAGTAACCCGGCCTGACGATGCGCGCCCGCGACCTCGCCCGCTACCGGCGCGACCTCGGCTGGGACGGCGGGTGGGCCGAGCCGGCCCCGTCTCCGCCCGAGCCGGAGCCGACCGCGCGGCGCGAACGCCCCGCCCCGGCGGCTGCC
>CAYTJW010000485.1:1478-4779 GCA_964438135.1 uncultured Thermoanaerobaculia bacterium | reverse complement strand
GGCGAGGCCCTGCTGCTCCTGCTCTCGCTGGCGGCCTGCGCCGCTCTCGACCCGCGGGCGGCGGCGCTGCTGGCCCTGGTCTCGGTCACCGACCACCTGGTCAGCCGCCGGCTGCCGTTGGCCGCGACCGGGCGTGGGAGGCGCGCCCTCCTGCTGGCGAGCGTGGTGGTCGACGTCGGGCTGCTGCTCCTCTGGCGGGTCGGGCCCCTGCTCGCCGGCGCCGCGGGCGTGGCGCTCGGCGGGCCGATCCTCGGCCGCGGCGGCGTCGAGGTGGTCATCCCGATCGGCGTGAGCTTCCTCGCCCTGCGCTCGCTGGGGTTCGTGGTCGACGTCTACCGCGGGGCGGCCGAGCCCTGCCGGTCCTGGCTCCGGTACGCGCTGTTCCTGGCGTTCTTCCCGGCGTGGGTGGCCGGGCCGATCGCGCGGGGCGCCCAGCTCCTGCCGCAGCTGCCGGGCGGGATTCGCGTCGGCTGGGGCTCGCTGGTCGAGGGCGGGAGCATCTTCGTCCAGGGCCTGGCGAAGAAGCTGGTGCTCGCCGACCGCCTCGCCGCCGTCGCCGACCCGGTGTTCTCGTCGCCCCAGCACTTCTCCCCGCTCGCCACCGCCGTCGGGGTGGTGGCGTACTCGCTGCAGATCTACTGCGACTTCTCCGGCTACTCCGACATGGCCATCGGCGCGGCCAGGGCGCTGGGCTTCGACCTGCCGAGGAACTTCGACGCGCCCTACGCGGCCCGCAGCGTCGCCGAGTTCTGGCACCGCTGGCACGTCACGTTGTCCCTGTGGTTGCGCGACTACGTGTTCCTCCCCTGCGCCTACTCGGCCTCCCGCCGGGTCGGCCGGCTCGGGCTGTCGTCGCGGTGGGGCGAGCTCCTGACCTACGGCGCGGCGAGCGTGCTGACGATGCTGGCGGCGGGAGCCTGGCACGGCACGGGGTGGGGCTTCCTGGCGTGGGGGGCGGCGCACGGGGTCGCGCTCGCCGTGCAGCGCGTCTGGCAGCGCGGGCGGAAGGGCAGGCGGTCCATGCCGCCGGCGCTCGCCTGGGCGCTCACCTTCCTGTTCGTCACCCTGGCCTGGGTCCCGTTCCGGGCCGGGTCCGTGGCCGGCGCCGCGAACGTGCTGGCGCAGCTGGTCGGGCTCGGCCCGCGGCGGGAGCTCACGCTGATCCCGGGCTGGCTGCCGGTCTGCGTCGCCCTGGTGGCGCTCGGGCACCTGCTCACGCGCTGGGTCGAGCGCGAGGCCGCCGCCTCGCCGCGGCGGCTGCAGCCCGAGCTGCTCGACCTCTTCGGCCTCGGCGTCTCGACCGCCCCGCTGGCCGGTCCGTACCTCGTCATGCGGCGGGTGACGACGCTCGGCACGCTCCTGATCGTGGCCCTGCTGCTCGCGATCATGGTCTTCTCGCCGTCGCAGCCGAGCCCGTTCGTCTACGCCACGTTCTGAGCGCCCGTCGCCCGCTGGCCGGCGGCGGGCCTGCCGCCCGGGCTGTGCGGCGACGGCCACGCCGCCGAGCAGGTGGCGGCGGCGGTCGCCGGGCACCTGGCTTCGCCGGGCGTCTGACCGCCGGCCCATCGCGCCCGTCTGCTAACCTGACGCCGTGACCGACTCCCGGCGCTACCTGGCCGAGCGCGTCCGGCGGGGCCTCGCCAGCCTGCCGTTCCTGGGCCGGGCGCTGGGGCTGGTGTGGGCGGCGGCGCCGGGGTGGACGGTGGCCTCGGCGGCGTTGCTGCTGGTGCAGGGCCTGCTGCCGGTGGCCAGCGTCTACCTGGTGCGGCAGCTGGTCGACTCGCTGGTGGCGGCGCTGGGGTCCGGCCAGGGCATGGCGGGGGCGCGACCGGCGCTGGTGGCGGCCGGCGCGCTGGCGGCGGTGATGCTGCTCGGCCAGGTCCTGGCCAGCGTCGCCGGGCTGGTGCGCACCGCCCAGTCCGAGCTGGTGCAGGACCACATCACCTCGCTGGTGCAGGAGAAGTCGTGCGCGGTCGACCTGGCCTTCTACGACTCCCCCGAGTACCACGACGACCTGCACCGGGCGCGGGCCGAGGCGCTGACCCGGCCGCAGCTGCTGGTCGAGAACCTGGGCGACCTGTTGCGCAGCGGCATCAGCCTGGTGGCCATGGGGGCGGTGCTGCTGCCGTACGGCGCCTGGCTGCCGCTGGCGCTGCTGGTCAGCACCCTGCCGGCCTTCGCAGTGGTGCTGCGGTTCGCCTCGCGCAGCTACGACTGGCGGCGGCGGGTGACCGAGGACCACCGCCGGGCCTGGTACTACGACTGGGTCCTGCGCGACCGCGAGTCGGCGGCCGAGGTGCGGCTGCTCGGGCTCGGCCGCCACTTCCGCGGCGCCTACTCGGCCCTCCGCCGGCGGTTGCGGCAGGAGCGGCTGCGGCTGCAGCGCGACGAGGTGACGGGCGAGCTGGCGGCCGGCGTGTTCGGCCTGGCGGTGACCGCGGCGGCGCTGGCCTGGGTCGGCTGGCGGGTGCTCGAGGGGACCCGGACCCTGGGCGACCTGGCCCTCTTCTACCAGGCCTTCAACACCGGCCAGGGGCTGATGCGCTCGCTGCTGGCGAGCGTCGGCCAGATCTACGGCAACAGCCTCTTCCTGGCCGACCTGTTCGGCTTCCTCGGGCTCGAGGCGCGGGTCGTCGACGGGCCCGGGGCACGCTCCGGCGAGCTGGCGGCGGGCTGCGAGATCCGCTTCCGCGACGTCACCTTCCGCTACCCGGACAGCGAGCGGCCGGTGCTGGAGGGTCTCGACCTGGTGATCCCGGCCGGGGCGGTGGTGGCGGTGGTGGGCGCCAACGGCGCCGGCAAGAGCACCCTGCTCAAGCTGCTGTGCCGCTTCTACGACCCCGAGCGGGGGGCGGTCGAGGTGGACGGGGTCGACCTCCGGTCGGTGGCGCTGGAGGACCTGCGGCGGTCCGTGTCGCTGATGCTGCAGCCACCCGTCAACTACCAGGCCACCGCCCGCGACAACGTCGCCTTCGGCCACCTCGAGCCCGCCCCGGCGACCGCGGCGGAGGTCGCCGCGAGCATCGCGGCGGCCGGTGCCGACGCGGTGGTGGCGCGGCTGCCGCACGGGCTCGACACGATGCTCGGCCGCTGGTTCTCGGGCGGCAGCGAGCTGTCGGTCGGCGAGTGGCAGCGGTTGGCCCTGGCCCGGGCCTTCCTGCGCGACGCGCCGGTGCTGCTGCTCGACGAGCCGACCAGCGCCATGGACGCCTGGACCGAGCGGGAGTGGATGGACCGCTTCCGCGCCTTCGCCCGCGGCCGCACGGCGGTGATCGTCACCCACCGCCTGGCCACCGCCCGC
>CAYTJW010000485.1:0-1468 GCA_964438135.1 uncultured Thermoanaerobaculia bacterium | reverse complement strand
TGGTGCTGGTCATGGAGCGGGGCCGGGTGGTGGAGAGCGGCCGCCACGACGAGCTGCTGCGCCGCGGCGGCCGCTACGCCGAGGCCTGGGCCGCGCAGGTGGGCGCGCCCCCGCCCGCCGCCCCGTAGCCTCGCACCGGGCTCGAGCCCCTGCGGGGGTCGAGGGCGCCGCGAGGGAGGTGCGGCCGTTGGCGCGTCCCGCTACCCGAACAGCTTCTTGCGCTCGATCTTCACCGGCGCCTGCTCGCTGCCGAGCCGGCCGACGTGGCCGGAGCGGTCGGTCGCCTCGATGAAGAGCTCGACGTCGCCGCCGCCGTGGACCTCGGGCGGGATCTCCAGCATGTACTGGTCGGCGGAGGTCTTCTTCAGGGTCATCTCGCGGAAGGTCCGCACCGCCTCGGTGCGGACCATGGCCCTGGTCGAGACCACCTTGTAGTCGTCGGTGATGCGGACGAAGATCTTGGCCGGCTCCTTCTTCTTGAAGCGCGACTGCTCGGGGTTGACCTGCACCACGTTCGGCGACTGGGCGTCGAGGCGCTGCAGCTGGGCCTCGAGGTTGGCGCGGGCGTCGGCGTACTGCTGGACGAAGCGGCCGCGCGGCTGGACGCTGTCGAGCAGGGAGAGCGCGCTCTCCGGGTCGCCGGCTCGGCCGCGGGCGACCGCGTTGTCCAGCGCCTCCTTCTGGCGGCGGTCGGCGGCGACCTGCTGCTCGATGCGCTGGATCTTCTCGGCGACCCCCTGGCGCTCCGGCCAGGCGGCGCGGAGCCGCTCCAGCTTCTGCACCGCGCCCTGCCAGTCCTCGGCCCGGATCGCGGCGTCGGCGTCGGTCTCGAGCGCCCGCCCGGCTGCCTCGCGCCAGTCCCGGCCCTGCTTGTAGGTGGGCAGGAGCTGGGCCATCTGCCCGCCGAGGGTGACGACCTCGAGGTGGTTGCCGTCGTCGACGGCCCGTTTCATGAGGCTGGCCACGCGCACCGCCTCGCCGGCGCGCTGCAGCTTGTCCTTGAGGCCGGAGACCTGGGCGACGTCGCGCGCGCTCATGTCGCGGAGCGGCGGCAGGGCACGACGCAGCTTGGTGATGCTGCCGGATTGGAGACCGTCGTCCAGGTCCTTGAGGGCGGCCTCCCGGCTCAGACCCTGGACCTCCTGGCGGAGCTGGTCGTAGAGGGCCATCTCCTCGCCCGAGAAGGCCAGCTGCTCGTCGGGGGTGATGGAGGCGATGGCCTCGCGCGCGCTGTTGGCGTCGCCGGCGGTCAGGTAGCCCTCGGCCATCTGCAGCTTGGGGTTGACCTGGGGCGTCTCGACGACCGGCGTCGGCACCGCGGTCGGGACCGCTGTCGGCGCCGGCGTGGGCGTGGCGGGCGGCCCGGAGCGGCCGACCACGACCACCACCACGCCCACCGCGACCACGAGCAGCAGCAGGGCCGCGGCGGCGCCGCCGATGAGCAGCAGGGGCAGCCGCTTGCGGGGCG
>CAYTJW010000484.1:0-4804 GCA_964438135.1 uncultured Thermoanaerobaculia bacterium | reverse complement strand
GTTTACACCAACAGGTGGGGCCCTTCCACCCCCCAGAACCGCTCAGGTTAGGTACCACATACATGTGGTCACTCGGCGTGCTCGGTCCGGGGTCGACCCCCGGCAGCTCTCCATCAGGAAGTCGGTGGGGGTTGCCAGACGGCCGGTGCTACACTCGACCTCGTGGACCCTTGGCGAGACGAGCCTGGCGGGTGCAGGGCATGAGCGCCATGCCGGGGGCTGTCGACCGGCCGGCGGGGCGCGCGTGAGCCTCGCCGTCGGGGTCCGCCTCGGGCCGTCCGAGGTCCTGGCGCCGCTCGGGGCGGGCGGCATTTGGGGGCTGGCGGGCGCGCGACAGCCGGCTCGGGCGGGAGGTCGCGGTCAAGGTGCTGCCGGCGCGGTGGGCCGGGGAGCACGACCGGCTGCGGCGCTTCGAGCAGGAGGCGCGGGCGACCGCGGCGCTGTCCCACCCCAACATCCTCGCCATCCACGACGTCGGCGAGCACGAGGGCTCGCCCTACCTGGTCGAGGAGCTGCTCGCGGGGGAGCCGCTGTCGCGGCGGATCCAGGCGGGCGACCTGACCGTGGGCAGGAGCGTGGGGCTGGGTCTGGTCGAGGGGGACACCGGGCAGCGGCGCCGGCTCGGCTCGGCCGACGAGATCGCGGTGGGGTTCACCCCGGACGGTCGACGCCTGCTGTCCAGGTCCGGGTTCGGAGAGGCGACGGTGGTCCACGTCTGGGCCCTGCCCGAGGGGCGGCTGGAGCGGCCCCTGACCGACGCCGAGGCGGCGGCGGCCGTGCTCGCCGGCGACCGCCTCCTGGTCGTGGCGGCCCAGGCGGACGGCTCCTGGCGCGCCCGGCACCTGCCCCTCGACGGCTTGCCGCCAGAGCAGGCGGCCCGCTGGCGGCTGCCGGGCGCATCCACGGCGTGGTCGCCGGACGCGACCGGGACGCGCCTGCTCACCCTCGAGGGGGGACGGCTGGTCCAGCGCCGCCTCGACGACCTCGCGGCGCCGGGCGTGGTGCTCTGCACCCACCAGGGGGCCGTGGACGTCGGCGCCTGGGACTTGAGCGACCGGGCGGTGACCTGGGACGCGACCGGCGAGCTGCGCCTCTGGGACCTGGCCGCGGGCGGCAGCCGCGCCCTGCGCCCCTGCCGACGGCGCTTCTCGGAGATGCCGGCGCTGCCGCGCGCGACCACCGACTCCCGAACGATCGTGGGTCTCGAGCCAACGTGGGGGCCAGGGGAGACCTCCTCGCTGCGGGTGCTCGACCTCGCCACGGGCGAGACCCGCGAGCTCGCCTCCCACGGCAACGCGCTCCGCGCCTTCGCCCTCGACCCCGGCGGCCGGGTCCTGGTGACCGCGGGCGTGGACGGCGTGGTGCGGGTCGGCCCGCTCTCGGGCGGCGAGCCGCACCTGCTCGTCGGCCACCGCGGGCCGATGGACGTCGCGGTCTCGCCCGACGGCCGCCGGAGCGCCTCCGGCGGCATCGGCGGCACCACCCGCCTGTGGCTGGTGCCGGACCTGTCCAGACCGCCGCTGCGCACTGTGCCGCACGCCGAGCGGCTGGCGAAGCTGCGCTCGCTGACCAACCTGCGCGCGGCGCCCGACCCCGGCTCGGACAGCGGCTGGAAGGTCGGGGTCAACCCGTTCCCGGGCTGGGCGACCGTGCCGGAGTGGCAGCCTCAGGGGCGCTGTCCCGGTTGTCGACGAGGAGCCCGGCTGACGGCCATGCCGACCCGGTGCGGGCCGGAAGCGCGGCCCGTGCGCCGCACTTCGTGGTAGAATATATTCGATTGGAGGTTGCCGGTGGCGAGCACCAGCGTCCACTTCCCGCCCGCTCTGGCCGAGGCGCTCGACCGCATCGCCAGGGAGCGCGGCGTGAGCCGAAACCGGCTGATCGTCGAGGCGTGCCGTCGCGTGGTCCGGGAGCTCGACCAGTGGCCGCCGGGCTACTTCTCCGACGAGCACCTCTGCGCCGGGGACCTCGAGGAGCTCGAGCGCAGCGCCCGCGACTTCCTGGCCCCGGTCCTGTCGGCTCGCCGCAGCCGGGAGGCACCGCCGCTGTGAGGCTCGTCCTCGACACCACGGCGGCCTCCGCCGTCATGCACCGGCGGCCCGGGGCGATCGAGCGGTTGCACGAGCTCGCCCCGCGGGACGTCGTGCTGTCCGCCCCGGTCCTGGCCGAGATCCGCTTCGGGCTCGAGCGCCTCGAGCGCGGCTCGCGCCGGCGGGAGCTGCTCGAGGCGGAGCTCGGCCGCCTGCAGGGCGCGGTGGGCTGGGCCGACTGGGACGAACGGGCCGCGCACCGCTTCGGGACCCTCAAGGCGAGCCTGCAGGCGGCCGGGGCGGCGATCGACGACATGGACCTGATCATCGCCGCCATCGCGCTGTCCCTCGGCGCCGCGGTCGCGACCTCGAACCAGAGGCACTTCGCCCGAGTGCCGGGCCTGGCGCTGGAGGTCTGGGCCTGACCCTGCGTCGCGGCGCCTGTCGCCACCACCGGGTCGCGCGCCGTCCGCCCTGGCGCCCCTTGACGCGGCCGTCGCCCGGGCCGACACTGGGGGTGCGAGCTCAGCGCTCAGGAATCGGAGACGCTCCGTGTCCCGGGTCTCTCGGGTGCTCACCGGCGCCGCGCCGGGTTGCGGCGGGGGGGAGGTGCAGCCATGCGGCGGTCGTTCCTGCTGTGGGCAGCGGTGATGCTGGCGGCCGGCTCGGCCGGCGCCGCCACCACCAGCCGGCTGACCGGCACGGTGGTCGACCAGGACGGCGCGCCGCTGCCCGGGGTGACCGTGACCCTGAGCTCGGAGGTGCTGATCGGCGGCCCCCAGGCCCAGGTCGCGGACGCGGCGGGCGCCTTCCAGTTCCTGCTCCTGCCGCCGGGGAGGTACCTGGTCCGGACCGACCTGCCGGGCTTCGCGTCGGCCGAGGTCGAGGCCCGCGTGGCCCTCGACCGCGTCACCCAGGTCGAGCTGCAGACCGTGCCGGCGGAGTTCCAGGGCAGCGTCGAGGTCATCGCCGAGGCGCCGGTGGTGGACGTGACCCGGGTGGCGAGCGGCGCCACCTTTGACGAGGAGTTCCTGCAGGGCACCGCCATCGGCATGGACGGCCGGAGCTTCCTGAGCGCCATCGCCAAGGTCCCGGGCGTGGTGGTCGGCCACCGGGACAGCGCCAACCCGAACCCGCGGGTCATGGGCTCCAGGCCGGCCGACAACGTCTACCTGGTCGACGGCCTCAACACCACCGACCCGTTCACCGGCACCTACCTCGCCACGGTCAACTACGACTCGATCCGCGAGCTGTCGGTGCAGACCGCCGGCTACGAGGCCGAGTTCGGGCAGGCGCTGGGCGGGGTCATGAACATGGTCACCAAGTCGGGCGGCAACGCCTTCTCCGGCTCGCTCGACGTGCGCTACCGCGACGAGAGCCTGGCCGAGGCTGGCGACCACTACGACCCGGAGGAGATGGCCAGCTCGCTCTCCCACCTCACCGCCACTCTCGGCGGGCCGGTGCTGCGCAACCGGCTGTGGTTCTTCGTCGCCGGGGAAGACCGGCTGTCGCGCCACACCCCGTCCGGGTCGCCGTTGACCCGCGAGAGCGAGGGCACGCCGTGGAGCGCCAAGCTGACCTGGCAGCTGAGCGGGAGCGTGCGCGCGACGTTCAAGGTGGCGGACGACTCGGACGAGACCCGCAACCTCAACGCCAGCCAGTTCGTCGCCGCCGAGGCGGGGGCGACGATGGTGGCCGGCGGCACCCTCTACCAGGCCGAGGTCGACGCGGTGCCGTCCGAGGACTGGGTGCTGACCCTGCAGGTTGGCGTCAACCGGCCGATCCTCGACTACTACCCCACGTCGGGAGACCTCGACACCCCGGGCTGGCTCGACCTGGATGCCGGTGAGCTGGTCTTCTCGAACTCGACCTGGGCCGAGTGGAGCGAGCGCTACAGCGACCAGGCCCGGGCCAGCGTCACGCGTTTCGTCGACGACCTGGCCGGCCCGCACCAGCTCAGGGCCGGGGTCGAGGTCCGCCGGCTCGACACCACCTACCAGGGCTACGAACCGGGCGGCGAGGTCTACCGCGTGTACGAGCTCCACGACCCGGTGAGCAACCCGGACGCCCAGGGTCTCTTCGACCTCGACGGCGACGGCTTCACCGACTACTCGCTGGAGCGGCAGAGCGGCCACTGGGAAGAGCCGCACGTCACGGCCGGCGAGCAGTGGAGCTTCTTCCTCCAGGACAGCTGGCAGCCCCTGCCGTCGCTGACCGTCAAGCCCGGCGTCCGCCTCGACCGCGCCGCGTACGAGAACGGCGTCGGCCTGCGGGTCGCCGACCTCGAGGCGTGGCAGCCCCGGCTCGGCGTCGCCTGGGACCTCCTCGGCAGCGGCAGGAGCGTGATCCGGGCGAGCTGGGGCCGCTTCATGCACCCGAGCACCAACAACCTGCCGGACCTGATCAACAGCCGGGCGTGGGGCCGGCTCACCTACTACGGCTACGAGTACTACTGCCGTTTCCCGGGCACCGGCTTCTGCGACCGGGAGTGGCTGGCCGCCAACCGGGCGCTCGACGGCCAGGAGCTGGTGACCGTGGACGCCGAGGGTCAGGAGCACTACTGGTACCTGCAGGAGAGCGTCGGCCAGGACCCGTTCGAGTCGGTCGACACCCTCGGCGCCGGCGAGCTCGAGGCGCCGCGGATGGAGACCCTGTCGGTGGCCTTCGAGCAGCAGCTCGGCCGCTCCTCCTCGGCGTCGGTCGAGTACGTCGACAAGCGTTCCTGGAACCTAACCTGAGCGGTTCTGGGGGGTGGAAGGGCCCCACCTGTTGGT
>CAYTJW010000483.1:0-4804 GCA_964438135.1 uncultured Thermoanaerobaculia bacterium | reverse complement strand
CTCTGCCACCAGTCCCGGGTCGAGGCCGAGCGGCCCGAGCAGTGCTGGCTCGAGCGGTGGACCGGCGAGGCCCGCGAGCAGGGCGTGCGCGCCCTGGAGGACCTGCGCGGCGGCGTCGAGCGAGCGATCGAGACCCTTGGCGCCGGCTTCCTCCGCCACCCGGCCAACGCGACGCTCCGCGACCGCCTCCGCTCCGGCGCCCTCACCAGGGACGACTACTACCGGGAGCTGCTCCGCCTGGTGTACCGGCTGCTCTTCCTGTTCGTCGCCGACGACCGCCAGGTCCTGCTCTCGCCCGCGGCCAGGGAGCGCGCGCGGGAGACCTACACCCGCCACTACTCGACCGTCCGCCTGCGCTCACTCGCCGAGCGCCGTCGCGGTACCCGCCACCCCGACCTCTGGGTGGCCCTGCATCCGTGCCAGGTCAGGCACTCCCGACACTTTACCCACTGCCTGCCCCGGCCCTGGAGGTCGCCAGCGCGAGCGCCCGCTCGCCGGCGGCCCGTCGCTCCGCGATGGTGGGGCCCCCGGCGCGGCGCAGCCACCATCCGAGACCAGTCGCTGACCACGGCGGAGGCCTTCCCACCAGGGCGCCCAGCGCCCCGCTCTCGTCGACCCCACCGCTCGACCTCCCGCGCCGCATGCCCCTACCCCGACTCGCGCTCCGCCAGAGGAACGTCGGGAGTGTCTGACCTGGCACGCATGCGCATGCCGTGTCGCGGACTCTATCGGGTCGTCCCCGGAGCGCCGCCAGCAACCCCGCTCGACCATCGCCCCTGCGGACCACACCCTCTGGGGACAGGGCAATGGTGGTCCTCTCATGCACGGCGAAACGCGGGTGGAACGGGCCTACAATCAGGGAGGGGAGCGACGACCATGACTGTCGCGATCGCGGTGAAGGTCAGCGAGGGCTTGGTGCTCGCAGCGGACAGCGCCTTGACAGTTGAGGGCGAGGTCAGGACTGCAGAAGGCCAGACACACAGGGGCGTCCTGCAGATCTACTCTCACGCCACGAAACTGGCCCAGATCAGGGATTGGCCCGTCGGGACGATCACCTGGGGGGTCGGCCAGATTGGGAAGAGGACGATCGAAAGCCTGGTGAGAGAGTTTGCGAACTCGCTGCCCGACAAGCAGGACCTGGACCTGCGGTCCTTGGCGGAAAACCTGTACCAGTTCGTGGAGGCCAGGTACCGACGCGCGTTCGGGAACGAGCAGCCTGACCTCGGTCTCCAAGTCGCCGGCTACTCGCCGACCGGGTTCTTCCCGGAGCAGTACCTCCTGACCTTCCCGGCAGACGCCAGCGGACCAGTGACAGATGCTCGCCCAGACAATCCCGACGGCAGTCCGAACTTCGGCGCCAACTGGTACGGACTGACAGACGCAATCGTCCGACTACACAAGGGCTTCGAACCGCGGGCGATGCAGGCCCTGGTCTCGGCAGGAGTATCGCCCGAAGTGGCCGCCAGGATCCATGCCTTCGAGTACCCGATCCTGTTCGAGGCCATGCCTCTCCAGGACGCGATCGACTTCGCGGCGTGGATCGCGGAGGTCGTCATCGGCCGATTCCGTTTCGTCGCTGGACCCGCGCTCTGCGTCGGCCCGGTAGACATAGCCGCGATCACCCGACACGGTGGCTTCCAGTGGATACGTCAGAAGACCCCGAGGGTCTCCCCAGAACACCCCTTCATCGGGTAGACTCGGGGCGGAGCGAACATGATCCCCCTCGATGGAACTCAGCCGAACACCGCAGTCGAGGCCACGGCGACGAGTCATTCAGGCGGTAGCTCTTCCCCGGTGGCCGGCCAGGGCAGACTCGTGCTCTGCACGTGGTTGCCGATGCCGCTGCAAGTCGATGCCGAACCGCTCCTCCCAGCCCCCTGGGACGATGTCGAGCAGCTGCTCCAATCCCAGTGCGAGCGCTTTGAGGGCGCGTTTCGACGCCTGGCATAGGAACGCGTCACGCGGTATCTCGAGATTGACCACATCGTCCGTATCAACCAGGCACTCGTCGAGCGCTTCGGCGGTCTGAGCGCAGAGCCGGCCAACCCTGGCCCTTTGCTCTTCGCCATCGACGCCGTGCGCTACCCGGTCTATGGCATCGACCGCTACCCCTCCATCGAGGAGAAGGCCTGTGCTCTCGCACACGCTGTGATTCGGTCGCACGTGTTCGTCGATGGGAACAAGCGCACCGGCACCGCCGTGCTTCTCCAGATGCTCGAGCTGAACGGCCGGACCCTCCAGGTCACCGAGGACGACCTCGTCGAGACGATCGAGTCCCTGGCAGCGGGAGACCTGACGTGGGAGGGGTTCCTCGCTTGGGTGCGGGCGAGGGTGCGATAGCGGGCCCTGTCGGCTCGCCCCACCACCTCCACGAGCCCCGCGATCACCCGGACCTCGGTCTCGTCGGCGGGGGTCAGCTCGATGTCCTCGCAGGCCGGGTCCAGGGGCTTCAGGATGATGCGGGTGTGGGCCCAGCCCTGCTCGGGGTCGGGGGCCTCCTCGCTGGTGTGGGGCTTGAGCGTGAGGTGGCCGCCGGTGTGGGGGTCCTCGACGCCGGAGTGCCAGACGACCGAATGGTGCCAAGCCATTCCGCCATTCTCTGGTTGGTGGGGCGACGCCCAGCGCAACCGCGTGGCGCGAGGTCCGGGATCTTGGCGCTCTCCCGCAATGGCGGAATGGCGTGACTGGCTCTTCCCAAACTGTCGAGGCGCACCAGCGGGTCGCGTCTCTGACGGTGCCGACTTTGTGAACTTCGTGACACGTGGCACCGTCCCCGCGTCCCCGGGGCCGGTGGACTCAGCCACGGCGTCGCCTGCCCGCGCCCGACCCGGTCGTCCTGGGCACCCAACCCAGGTCCTCGAGCGCCTCCCCCACTGCGGGGCGCATCACCCAGAGCCACTCGCCGTCGCTCGCCGCCGTGGGCGGACCGAACTCACAGATCACGAAGAGGTGGGTGGTGAGGGCGAGCCCCAGCTCCCGACACACTGCGCCAGCCAGCCGGCCGTACCAGAGGTTCGTCGACCTGTAGCTCTGATACCCGACCGCGGCCGCCAACTGGCGCGCGGTCAGCGCGCGGCCGGGCGCCGCGTGGTGGGCGCGCAGCATGTCGAGCTGACGGCTCGTGAGGTTGGCGCCGACCGCCCGCAGCGCCCGTTGGTAGTCCGGCGCGGTGAGCGCCCACACCCGCTCGACAACATCGCCTTCCGTCACGATCCCCTCCTAGACGCGCCCGTAGTCCTTGCCTTTGACGAGACCGATCAGGTCCCGGCGGCAAGGGCGACAGCGCAGCTCCCGGCATCTCCCGTCGAAAGGCTCTGCGCAACCCCGACAGACAACCGCCCCGCGCCAGATTCCAACCGCCGTGCCGCCGCACTCCCCATGGCAGAGCGGGCAGGCGCATGCGGGAGCACCGTCCCGCCGCCCCCAGTACTCACCTCCCCCGTCCGAGTCGACGCCCGCCTCGTCGTAGAAGAAGGTCAGGACCGCGGCCACCGTGAGGCCGTCCACGTGGCGCACGTGAACCTCGTAGGTCCCGTCGCCGAAGGCGGTAGCCGACACCGCGCCGTAGGGGGTCACGCCGGCGCCCCGGCGCCACGGCTCGGCGCGTTCCTTGGCCGCGACCGTCCACCAGCAGTGGTTGTACCACCGGTCGCCGGGCGAGCCGTCGTAGCAGGGGTCGAACCCAGGGAAGGTCCGGTGCCTGGGAGCGACGCCGTCGTCCCGGAAGTGGGCCGAGTCGAAGAAACCGGCCATGCCGCTGTCGACGCCGATGACGTTGCTGGCGAGGACGAAGATGTCATCGGCTCCCGACTCGTCGCTCTCGTGGCTGACCTCGAGCTGGAACAGCTCGTCGCCGAGGAACACCGACCACGCTCTCCACCGTCCACGCCTGGCGTTGTCGATGACGTGGCGGCAGCGATGGGACTTCTCGTAGCAGGGGTCGGAGACGTCGATCGAGCCGCTGATCACCTCGAACTCGCCCAACTCGACCCTCTCCACTGGCCCGCCGACGAACGAGGTGTGCATCGAGATTCGGCTCCTCGCGCCATCCTACTCTCGCCGCGTCGGACCCGGCCTTCGCCCGAGAACGCGGCAGGACATGGGACCAAAGCGGTCCCTCACGCGGAGCGAGTGTGGCGTGGTTGACGGGCTCGTCCCTCGGGTTGACGCCGGCGCGTTCGAGACCTCCTCGGCGATCAGGCACGCCATGGGTCAGGTGTCCCCCGATCGGCGGCGAGGACGCTGAAAGGACCAGATGAAGACGGCATCCTCGACCTCCTCCTCGCCCATGGTCGCCAACCCATGGCGGTGGCGTTCCTGCCCTTCCAGGGGATCATCGTAGCCACCGTGACGTTCTTGGCGATCCTCCAATGGTGGCACAGGTTCTTGGGGTAGTGGGGAGGCGAGGGCGCCAAGAGCGCCAACTCCCTTCACAGTGACCAGGTTGCGCCTCCTGTCCGCGCCTGCCGAGAAGCTCGCCCCACACCGACGCCCCGGTCTCCGCGGCGGGGCGGTGCACCCCCGGGTCACGAGCACCACACTGTCGAGGCGCACCAGCGGGTCGCGTCCCTGACGGTGCCGACCTTGTGAACTTGGTGACACGTGGCACCGTTCTGACGGTGCCGACTTTGTGAACTTCGTGGCACGTGGCACCGTTCGGCCGCCGCGACATCACCCCTCGCCGAGGGCGGTGCGGAGGCGGGCGAGCTCGGCCTCGAGGCGGTCGAGGCGCTCCTCCAGTTGGTCGACGCGGGCGGCGAGGGCCGGAGGCGAGGGCCGGGCAGGCTCGCTCGCGGGCGTCGCC
>CAYTJW010000482.1:0-4805 GCA_964438135.1 uncultured Thermoanaerobaculia bacterium | reverse complement strand
GACGGCTGCTTCCTGGCGGTCGGGGACCCCGCCGCGGTGACCCGCGCGGCGGCCACGTCCGGGCTCGCGGTGGCCGTGCTCGACGCCCGCGTCGCCGGCTTCGAGTACGGCCTCGTCGCCCTGCGCCCGGGCACGCCGGCCGAGGCGGTCGCGGCCTGCGGCGAGACCGTCTGGTCCGAGGACGGGTGGCGGGTTGTCCGCGCCGAGTCGTTCGACCCCGAGCGCTGTGCCTCCCGCGGCTGGTTCTTCCGCCCGCTCAAGCTCGAGCGGCTCGGCCGCACCCAGCCGCCGCCGGCCGGCTACGGCGAGGGTCGGCGCCTGGCGGCCAAGCCGATGGTGCAGGAGATGGTCGACGCCCTCACCGACGACCTCATCCTCGAGCACTGGCACGCGATCATCGACGCCGCCTCGACCCGCTACTCGACCTCGACCGGCTGCACCACCGCCGCCCAGCAGGTCTACGCCCTGTTCGAGAGCCTGGGGCTCGCCCCGTACTACCAGAACCACACCGGCGGCCACGCGCCGAACGTGGTCGGCACCATCACGGGTCAGACCACGCCCAACAACGTCTACATCGTCATCGGCCACCTCGACGACATGCCGTCGAGCGGGCTCGCCCCCGGGGCCGACGACAACGCCAGCGGCGCGGCCATGGTGACCGCCCTGGCCGAGGTCATGTCCTGCTACGAGCTCGCCAGCACGGTCAAGTTCGTGGTCGTCACCGGCGAGGAGTTCGGCCTCTACGGTAGCGAGTACTACGCCGGCCACATCCCGGCCGGGGAGAACGTCCTGGCAGTGCTCAACGCGGACATGATCGCTTGGGAGGGCGACGGGCAGCCCGCGGTCGAGAACCTCGACCTCAACACCAACAGCGGCTCGGCCTGGCTCGGCACGGCCATGGCCCAGGCCGCTACTGACTACTCGACCGGCTGCCCGGTCAACGCCTTCTCCTGCGCCAGCATGACCTACTCCGACCACGCCCCGTTCTGGGACCGCGGCATCTCGGCGGTGTGCGCCATCACCGACAACGAGAACTACTGCGGCCAGCCCGGCAGCTACCCCTACTACCACACCAGCAACGACACGGTGGCGAACTGCGGCGACACGAGCTTCTTCGTCGCTGCGGTGCGGACCTTCCTGGCCACGGCCGCCCACCTCGCCGACCCGGTCGGGTCGGCGGCGCCGGCGCCCGGCGGGGTCACGGCGCAGGCGGCGGGGGCCAACCAGATCGCGGTCAGCTGGGGCTCGGCGGGCTCCGGCCTGACCTACCGGGTGTGGCGCGCGCCGGGCGGCTGCGGCGGCTCGCTGCACTGGGCGGAGGTGGGGGAGACGACGGCGCTGTCGTACCCGGACGCCGCGGTCTCGGGCGGGGTGACCTACGCCTACGCGGTGCGCTCCTGGGACCCCGCGAGCGGGTGCGTGTCGGCCCTGTCGTCGTGCGTCGAGGCCTCGACCACCGGCACCTGCAGCGAGCCGCCGTCGTTCGCCGGGGTGGCGTCGGCGGCGGACGACCACGGCGCGACGTGTAGCCTGTCCTTGAGCTGGGGGGCGGCGGAGACGTACTGCGGGGGTGGCGCGACGTTCAACGTCTACCGGTCGACGACGCCCGGGTTCGTGCCGGCGGCCGGCAACCGGGTGGCGGAGGGAGTGGCGGGGACGAGCTGGGACGACGGGGCCAACCTGGTCTCGGGCACCACCTATCACTACGTCGTGCGCGCCGTCGACACCGCCACCGGCGTCGAGGACGGCAACACGGTAGAGCGCTCCGCGGCGCCGACCGGCCCCTTCACCATCGGCACCTGGACCGACGACGCGGGCGACACCGGCGCGGCTGCGCTGGCGCCGGCCTCGCCGTGGTCGGTGGCGACCTCGGGCGGCCACAACGGGGCCAGGGTCTACACCACCGGCGACTACGGCAACGGCACCTGCGCGGCGCTGACCACCCCCACCCTCCACCTCGGCAGCGGCGCGTCCTTGAGCTTCTGGTCCCGCTACGGCATCGAGAGCAGCTGGGACAAGGGCGAGGTGCAGGTCTCGACCGACGGCGGCTCGACCTGGAGTCGGGTGGCGGTGAACTACCCGGGCAGCGCCTCCTACACCTCGGACGCCTGCGGCCTGCCGACCGGCACCTACTTCACGGGCTCGAGCGGCACCTACGCCCAGTACACCGGCTCCCTCGCCAGCTGGGCCGACCGCGACGTCAGGCTGCGCTGGCTGATCTCCTCGGACAGCTGGACCACCGGCAGCGGCTGGCTGGTCGACGACATCGCCATCACCCAGGTCATGGTCCCCGGCAGCTGCACCACCGGCGGCGGCGAGACGCCGCTGTTCGCGGACGGCTTCGCGAGCGGGACGACCAGCGCCTGGTCGGCGACCGAGCCGTGAGCCTGGCCCGCTGCCCGTGGTGCGGGGACGACCCGCTCTACGTCGCCTACCACGACCGCGAGTGGGGGGTGCCGGCGCACGACGACCGCACCCTGTTCGAGTTCCTGATCCTGGAGGGGGCGCAGGCCGGCCTGGCCTGGGTCACCATCCTGCGCAAGCGGGAAGGCTACCGGCGCGCCTTCGCCGGCTTCGACCCGGAGCGGGTGGCGGCCTTTGGCCCGGAGCGCGTCGCGGAGCTGCTCGCAGACCCCGGCATCGTCCGCAACCGGGCCAAGGTCGAGGCGGCGGTGGGCAACGCCCGCGCCTTGGTGGCCGTGCAGCGCTCGCACGGCAGCTTCGACCGCTTCATCTGGTCGTTCGTCGACGGCTCACCCGTGCAGAATGCCTGGCGGAGCCTGGACCAGGTCCCGGCCTTCACCCCGCTCGCCGAGCGCGTCTCCAAGGAGCTCAAGCGGCTCGGCTTCCGCTTCGTCGGCCCGACCATCGTCTACGCCCACATGCAGGCCACCGGCATGGTCAACGACCACCTGGTGAGCTGCCACCGCTGGCGCAAGCTGGGCGGCGGCTGAGCCGGACCTCGCCCGCCGGGCGCGATCCGCGCTATCCTGGCAGGCCATGGGCGAGGGGGGGGGCGTACTCGTCCCTGCCGTGGGACGCGGAGCCGACCGAGGACGACGTCCTCGCGGCCCGGCGGCGCCTCGACGGCCTGGTCCACCGCACGCCGGTCCTGACCTCGAGCACGGTCGACGCCCTGGTCGGGGCGCGGCTGTTCTTCAAGTGCGAGCACCTGCAGCGCTCGGGCTCGTTCAAGCTGCGGGGCGCCCTCAACGCGGTGCTCTCCCTGCCGGACGACGCGACCGCGGTCGCCACCCACTCGTCCGGCAACCACGGCGCCGCGGTCGCGCTGGCGGCGCGGCTGCGCGGCATCCCGGCGCACGTGGTGCTGCCCGAGGACGTGCCCCGCAGCCGGCGGGCGGTGGTGGCGTCCTACGGCGCCAGGGTCGTGGTCTGCCCGCCCGGCCTGAAGGAGCGCGAGAACGCTCTCGGCCAGGTCGCCGCGGCCACCGGCGCGGCGGTGGTGCTGCCCTACGACTCGGCGGCGGTGATCGCCGGCCACGGCACGGCGGTGCTGGAGCTGGTCGAGGAGGTCGAGGGCCTGCACATGGTGCTGGTGCCGGTCGGCGGCGGCGCCCTGGCGGCCGGCGGCATCCTCGCCAGCCTGGCCCACGGGCGCGGGGTGAGGATCCTCGGCGTCGAGCCGGCCATCGCCTCCGGCGCGGCCCGCTCGCTGCGCCTCGGCCGCCTGATCCCCTCGTCCGACCCCGACACCCTGGCCGACGGCCTGCGCACCTCGCTCGGCCGCCTGCCGTTCTCGATCCTGGCCCGCAACCTGTCGGCCATCCTCAGCGCCGACGACTACGCCATCCTGCGCGCCATGCGCCTGCTCTGGGAGCGGCTCAAGCAGCTGGTGGAGCCGTCGGCGGCGGTGACCCTCGGGGCGGTGCTGGAGAACCGCAGCCGCTTCGCCAACCTGCGCCTGGGCGTGGTCCTGACCGGCGGCAACGTCGACCTCGACCGCCTGCCCTGGACCTGGCGCGGCCGCGACGAGACCGAGGCGGGGCCCTGATGGGGGGGCGCGGGGCGCCGCCCGTGAGGCTGCGCGCCGTGGCGCTCGCGCTGGCCGCCTGCGGCCCCCTCCTCGCCGCCGCCGCCGAGGAGCCCCTCGCGGTCGGCGTCTTCGCCGGGAATGGGGCCTCGGCGGTGTCGGTCCAGAACGCCTTCGAGGCGCTCCGCCTCGACCCCGGCGTGGTCCCCCGGCTGGTGACCGCCAACGAGGTCCTCGGCGGCGCCCTCGACGGGCTCGACGCCCTCGTGCTCCCCGGCGGCAGCGGCTCGACGCAGATGGCCGACCTCGGCGAGCTGGGGGCGGCGCGGGTGCGGTCGTTCGTGCTCGAGCGGGGCAAGGGCGTGGTCGGCCTGTGCGCCGGCGCCTACATGCTCAGCGACACCCCCGACTACCTCTGTCTGCGCCTGGCCGCAGTGGCGGCGGTGGACCGGGAGCACGACGAGCGCGGCCACGGCGTGGTCGCGGTCGATCTCGCCGGGGCGGCCCGCGAGCTCCTGCCGGAGCTGGCCGGGGCCGACCAGGCGCACCTCTTCTACTACGAGGGGCCGCTGCTGGTGCCGGTCGACGGTGGCGCCGCCCCCGAGGTGCTGGCCACCTTCTCGACCGACGTCCACCTCGAGAACGACGCCCCGGCCGGCCTGATGCCGGGCAAGCCGGCGCTGCTGCGGGCGGAGGCCGGGGCGGGGCGGGTGGCGCTAAGCGCCGGCCACCCGGAGGCTACCCCCGGCCTGCGCTGGGTGGTGCCGCGCCTGGTGCGGTGGGCCTGCCGCCGACCGGCCGCGCCCTACCCGCG
>CAYTJW010000481.1:0-4809 GCA_964438135.1 uncultured Thermoanaerobaculia bacterium | reverse complement strand
GCCGGGCCAGCTCCCCCCGCGCCAGCTCCCGCTCCGCCGGCGCCAGCGCCGGGCCGCCGAGCACCTCCCGGGCCGCCGCCAGGGCCCGCGGTGCCTTGAGGTGCACCGCCAGCGCCGCCGCCGCCACGGTCACCGCCACCATCAGCGGCAACAGGAGGGCCCAGTCCAGCGCCAGCGCCACCAGCCGCCGCCAGGGCGGGGCCAGGTCGCGGCCGAGCAGCTCGGGGTGGACGTGCAGAGGGGTGTGGCTGAGCAGGCGCTGGCTCATGCCGGCCATCGTACCGGGGTCGGCGGCCCGAGCGGAATGCCGACCCCCGCGATGGGTCGGTGACGGTATCATCGGCACATGAACCGCACCGCCGCCCGTCGCCGTCGCCCCGCCGTGCCCCCGCTCGTCGCCACCCTGGTCCTCCTCGGCTGCGCCATGGCCGCCGCCCAGGACGCCGCGCCCGCCGCGGCCGACCTCGCGCCCTGGCTCGCCCGCCACGCCGAGCTCGGGCGGACGCCCGACGGCGCCCTCCAGCTGTGGTTCGAGGGGGCCTTCCTCTACGCCGACCCCGCCACCCGGGACCTCGGCCGGCGGGTCCTCGAGCACCTGACCCTGCCCTTCAAGGGCGACCCGACCTGGGACGAGCGGCCCTCCAACCAGCTCTTCGCCAGCCGGCTGCGGGACCCCGCTCACCACCACATCTTCCGCAGCTACGCGCGGGGGGCGACCCCGGCCAACGGCTACGCCGTGGACCCGGCCGCGTTCGAGCTGCGGGTCCGCTCCAGCCGCGCCGACGGCCACGGCCGCGGCTGGCGGGTGCTGCTGGAGAGCTCCGGCGCCGACAGCCCGCGCCCGGTCTACCTCCGGCAGGGCTCCGACAGCGGCCTGTGGTTCGTCGACGGCTTCGCCAACGTCTACGTCGGCGTCCGCCCGCCGCTGACGCCCGGCAGCGAGAGCTACCGCTGACGAGCCCCGCGGCCCGGAGCTGGGGCGGTCGACCGAGGCCCCGGCCGAGCCGAGAGGATGCGGTCCGGGACGTGGACCTGGACCTGGACCTGGACCTGGTCCTGGACCCCGCGCGGCCATGGTCCACGACCGCGACCACGTTCCGAGGCGTCCCCCGGAACGTGACTCGACCGTGAGGATCTCGTTCCCTCGAGGACTACCGGGGCGAGCGCCCGGCGCCGTGGGTATACTCGTGCCATGAGGTCCGTCGCGGACGACCTGCGGCGCGAGGACGCGCGGGCGCTCGCCGCGCTCAGCGCCGCCGAGCGGGTCGCTCTCGCCCTGCGGCTCGGCGACGACGACCTCGAGACCTTCCGCGCCGCCAACGGTCTCGACCGGGAGGGGGCGCTGCGGGCGCTGCGCCGGGCCCGGCAGTCCGGCCGGGTCCGCTGCAGCTTCCTGGCGGAGGGCGGGTGACCCTGCTCGACGAGACCGTGGCGCTGCTCGAGGCGGCGTCCGTGCCCCACGCCATGATCGGCGCCGCAGCCCTGGCGGTGCTGGGCGCCAGCCGTTCGACGCTGGACCTCGACCTCCTGACCACCAGCCGGCGCGTCCTCGCCGGCGCGTTCTGGTCCGGTCTCGAGGGACGGGGAGCGGCCGTCGACGTGCGCCCCGGCGATGTCTCCGACCCCTTGGTCGGCGTCGTCCGCCTCGCCCGCGCCGGCGACCGACCGATCGACGTCTTCGTCGGCGAGGCGCCGTGGCAGGACCGGGTCATCGCCGAGGCTCGGCCGCACGCGGTGGCGGGCACGTCGGTCAGGGTGGTGGACGGCGTCGGCCTCGCGCTGCTGAAGCTCTACGCGGGCGGCCCCCAGGACCTCTGGGACATCGCCCAGCTGCTGGCGATCGCGCCGGACCGCGCCGGGCTCGAGGCCCGCGTCGACGCCCGGGTGGCCGACCTTCCGCCGCGCTGCCGGCGTCTCTGGCGGCGGGTGGCGGCGGGCGAACGCCGCCGCCCGGGGTAGTCCCGCCGCCCCCTCCCCCGCCCTCACTCCACCAGCACCGGGATGGTGGTCGCGTCGCCGGTGCGGTTGTCGACCACCGACGCGTAGGCCCACACCGCGCTGCCGCTCACCACCTCGACCGTGGCGTAGCCGAGCTCGTGCGGGCCGGCGCCGGTCGAGGCGAAGACGTCGTTGCGCTGCACCCAGGAGCCCGCCGCCACCGTCGCCTCGATCGGCTCGCCGACCGCCTGGCCCCAGTCGTCGTGGAGCTGCGCCCGCACGACCGCCTCGGTCTGGCCGCGGTTGGCGAAGCCGACGTTGGTGCGGAAGTCGGAGTTGGCCTTGATCTGCAGCAGGTAGCCGAGCTGGCCCTGAGCGAGGCAGCTCGAGACGGTGAGCGCCGGCAGGTACTGGCCGTAGGTCCCCTGGGGCGTCTGGTTGTAGGTCCGGCTGGTGGCGAGGACGGTGTGGGTCGAGGCGACGTGAATCACCCCCGACACCTGGGCGTCGGGCGGCCGCGCGAACAGGTCGACCGCGACGTCGAACCACTCCACGCTGGTGTAGGCGCCGAGGGTCACGCCGTGGGTCTCGCTGCCCTGGGCGGTGACCAGGGTCAGGTCCACCTCGGCGTCGGCCCCGGCCAGGTTGAGGAGGGCCAGCGCCGTCCGCCACTGCGTGCCGGCGGCCCCGGGTGCGTGCGCCACGGCCGGCACCAGCAGCTGGTAGTCGGGCGGGGGCTGGCCCCCGCCCACCTCGACCGTGCCGGAGTCGGTGCAGGTCTGGCCGTCGACGGTCACGGTCAGGGCCCAGTCGAAGCTGCCCTCCTCCCCGTAGGCGTGGCTCGGGTCCTCGCTCGAGGAGGTCGCCCCGTCGCCGAACTGCCAGCGGAACGCGGGCTGGCCCGAGCAGCCGGTGGCGGTGGCCGAGCCGGAGAACGCGACCGCCTCGCCGACCTCGGCGGTGGCCGCGGCCGAGCCGTTGCAGCTCAGGGTGCAGCTCGGGCCGGTGCCGCCGGCGAGGTAGGCGTTCATCTGGTTGCGCTCGCCCGAGCTCGGCTCGCTGCCGTCGAAGTCGTCGTCGAGGTCGATCCAGGGGTACTGCCCGTCCTGCCACTGCGCCCGGGCCGAATTCTGGTTGACCCGGGTGGCGCTGCGGAAGGTCCCGCCGCGCGCCGCCGACGAGTCCTCCGGGCCCCACTCCGCGACC
Organism: uncultured Thermoanaerobaculia bacterium; assembly: GCA_964438135.1. Lineage (GTDB taxonomy): Bacteria > Acidobacteriota > Thermoanaerobaculia > Thermoanaerobaculales > Sulfomarinibacteraceae > CAYTJW01. The sequence goes on along the minus strand of CAYTJW010000481.1, from coordinate 1,665 downwards.
GGCCGCAGGATGTACTCCGAGGCGTACCAGTCGGCGGCGAACGGGTCGGTGCTGGCGACCAGGGCGTTGGCCCGCACCGCCGGGCCGGAGGTGTTGTCCTGGGTGCCGACCCAGATCGCGTCGACGATGTTGAGGTCGGGGGCGCAGACCCGGGCCAGCTGGCGGCCGATCAGGCCGTAGTCGCGGTCCGGGCCGTTGGTGTAGCCCCAGTAGAAGTCGTGCATCCGGTCCCAGTCGCCGTAGCGGCGCGGGTCCTCGCCGATCGAGACGAAGCCGATCAGGTTCTTCCAGCAGATCGTCGACCCCGCCATGCCGTGCTTCTTCAGCACCGGCAGGTTGAGCAGCGTGAGGCGGTCGCGGTCGTAGCCGGAGCCGTCCCAGATGCCGTAGCGCATGCTGACCCGGGTCCCGGCCTCGGTCCGGAACTTGGGGTAGGAGAGCTCGTCGGCGCCGGAGCCGTCCGGGTCCTCGAGCAGCACGTAGCCGCTCTCGTCGTTGCCGGAGGCGTACTCCGCCGGCGGCATGCCGCCGTCCACCGAGCCGCCGGTGAGGGGCACGTCGAGGAGGTAGTCCCACATCGCGGTGGACACCGGGTAGCCCTGGGACTGGAAGGCGTTGACCACGTCCTGGTAGGACTGGTCCTGGTCCTGGGCATTGGCCGGGGTGGTGTCCCAGTTGGCGTTGGCGTACTGGGTGTTCTCGGCCACCACCACCTCGCCGGTGAAGCCGTCGGGGTGCTGCAGGACGCGCCAGATCACCCCTTTGAGCACGTCGGTCGAGGTGGCGAGCCGGCCGACGCCCGCCCCTTCCCCCTGCGCCCCCCACTGGTTGTTGACCTTGACGACCACCACGTCGTCGGCGCCGACGATGCCGTCGGGGTGACCCGAGGTGGCGTAGAAGGGGGTCCCCCGCGCCGCCATCTCCGCCACCAGCCGGTCGACGCCGGAGTCGGCGAAGGCGGTGGCCGGGTCGTGGCAGGCGCCGGAGGCCGGCAGCGCACCGCCGTCCAGGCTGCACTGCGGGGTGGCGACGTTGGCCACCACGAATACGTCCGAGACCGCGCTCGGGCTGGTCCAGGCGGGCAGGTCGAGGGTCACGGTGGCGTCCGCCCTGGGCAGCTGACCGCCGCCCTGGACCAGGGTCAGGACGAGCACCGCGGCCACCAGGCCGGTGCGGGCCAGCGGCAGGCGGCGGGCGAGGAGGTAGAGCGGGGCGAGGCCGAGCAGCGCCGCCAGGTAGCCGAGGAAGCCGACGCTCGAGACCAGGGCCGCGCGCTGGCAGGGGTAGGCGAGACGGCGCGGGTGAGAGCCGCTGCGCAGCAGCAGCCAGAGCAGGGACGCCAGGCCGACGACCCAGGGCGTCCACAGCCGGTTCCCAGGGCGGTGGTGACAGCTCCTCGGTTCCATGGTCCGCCTCCTTCGCGATGCGTGCTCCACCACTGATACCACACTTCCCCCGATCCGCACCCCTGCCGGACCCGCCCCTGGCGGCCGGGCTGCCGGGGCCCGGGGGGCCCATCTTGCGAACGCAGAGCGCACGCGCTAGGATGCGCCCCGCCATGACGAGACGCACCACTGCACCGGGGTGCCCGGCACGCGCCTTGCTCCTGCCGGTGGCATTGGCTCTGCTGGCGCCGGCCTTCGCCCACCGCGGCGCCGCCCCGCC
>CAYTJW010000480.1:0-4815 GCA_964438135.1 uncultured Thermoanaerobaculia bacterium | reverse complement strand
ACCTGGTGGTCGAGCTGGTTGGTGTAGGACAGCAGGCAGTCGTAGCAGGCGACCTCGCAGTCCTCGCGGGCGCGGGCGGAGCGCCTCCGATCCGCGCCGGTGTCAGGGTCGAAGTGGCACAGCTCGAGCGCGCGGCGGGCCACCTTCGCCACCGCCTGGGGGTCGTCGAGGAGCCGGCGGAGCACGCCGGCGCCGCCCTCGGCCGCCTCGTAGAGCAGGACCATGCGCGCGTTCGCGCGGCTCGGCAGGGGCTCGACCGCCAGCTCGGCGTCCTCGAGCTGGTAGCACGTCTGGACCGCGCTCTTGAGCGCGCTCTGCAGGCTGGCCACGAACGGCCCGGGGTCGGCCACGCCCGCCGGCAGGCGCGGGTCGAAGACGAGCAGGCTCTTGTGGTCCTCGACGTAGGGGATGACCCTCGCCTTGCGCTGGCTCAGGGGGTCGTCCGGGTCGTCGGGGTCGACGTCGTTCTTGGCCCAGTAGCCGCGCTCGAGGTCGAGGACGAAGCCGAGCCGGGCCGGCTCGGCGCGCCGGCGCCAGCCGACGTTGACCCGCCACATGGTCGCGGCCTGGCCGTAGGTGAGGGTGGCGAGGGTCGCGCCGCCGGCTACGGCCTCGGCCCGGCGGCAGCAGGCGGTGCCGTCCCGCTCGGCGAAGCGGAAGCCGACCCGCAGCTCGAAGCCGAGCCGCTGCCGCTCCTCCTCGTCGGCGGTGATCTTCTCCCGCCGGCGGGTCTGGACGTTCTGCATCCGCAGCAGGTCGCCGAGCGGGGCCGGCAGGGGCGCCTGGCAGTGCTGGCAGAGGTCGGGGTCGGCGGCGCCGTCGAGGGGGTGGAGGTAGCCGCACACCTCGCACTGCTTGACGGCGCCGAGCGGCAGGCTGGGCGCGCCGTCGGACCGCTCCACGACCCCGAGCAGGACCCGGTTGATGACGTACTTGGAGCCCTCGTGGTAGACCAGCGCGCGCGGCCCGAACTCGGAGATGGCCAGGAAGCGGGGGCGGGACAAGAACTCGTCGCTCCGGGTGCCGCGCCGGGCCGGTATGAAGGCCGACACCGGCAGGCGGGGGAAGCTGTAGCCGGGCAGGAAGCCCTCGCTGGCGAAGTAGCGGTAGCTGTAGAAGTCGGACTGGAGCAGGGTGTCGGTCTGGGTCAAGAGCTCGAGCTGGGCTTCGGCCTCGCGCCGCAGGCGCTTGGCCTGCTCCCGCTCGTCGTGGGTGCGGGTGGCGTCGGTGACGAGCCGGGTCTGGGCGTGGATCTGGCCCACCGCCGCCCGGTACAGGCTGCGCCACCGCTCGCAGGCCCGGTCGAAGACGGTCGCGGCCTGACGGACCACGTCGTCCGGCCAGTCGGCCCGCCACCAGTCGGCCGAGGTGAGCTCGGTGCCGAGGGTGGCGAGCACGCGCCGGGCGCTCGTCAGGGCGCTCGCCTGGCGCGCCGGGTCGGCCAGGGACGCGGCCTTGGAGGGCAGCACGGCGAGCGTCGGCGGGTCGCCGGCGAGGTCGAGGACGTCGTTGAGGGACTGGCCGAGCGAGGCGCCGGAGTGGGCGAGGAAGACCGCCTGCACGTGCGCCCGCAGCAGGTCCTCGTTGGTGAGGTCGAGCCGGGGCGGGGTGACCTTGCCCGCGACCATCAGCTCGGGGTGCTTGAAGAAGTACTGGTCGTGCGGGCTCAGCGAGGTGCAGTAGCTGAAGACCAGGGCCGGCTGGCCGCTGCGGCCGGCGCGGCCGCTGCGCTGGGCGTAGTTGGCCGGGGTCGGGGGGACGTTGCGGAGGTTGACGACGTTGAGCTCGGCGATGTCCACGCCCAGCTCCATGGTCGGCGAGCAGAACAGGATCGGCAGGGTGCCGCGGCGGAAGGCGGCCTCCCGCTCCTCGCGCTTGGCGCCCGGGACCTGAGCCGTGTGCTCGCGCGCCGAGATGCCGACCGTGGACAGGGCGACGCCGCGGTAGAACTCGAGGAAGAACTCGTTGGGCGGGGCGCCGCCCTCGGGCCGGCTGGGGACGCGGATCGGATCGTGGTAGGCGGCGAGGCCCTCGCCGGCCAGCCAGCGCATGCCGTCGGCCGGCACCTGCCAGCCGGTGCCCAGCTCGTCGAGGTCGACCGGGGACACCAGCCCGGCCAGGCGGAGGGCGTCGAACAGGCTCGAGATCAGGTCCTGGGTCTCGTCCAGGGGCAGCCGACCGCCCGGGGCGAAGCGGCGGCGGAGGTAGAGGCCGAAGCCACCGCGGGCGGACAGGAACAGGAAGTTGTTCCAGCGCAGGTCGGCGCCGCCCTCCTCGCGCGACGGCCGCGGCCGCGGCAGGACCACGCGTGCGGTCTCGAGGGTCTCGTCCTCGTCCAGCGCCCACGGCGGCTTGAGGCGTTGGCCGGACTGCTGCTTGAGGCGCTCCTGCCAGTCGCGGGTCAGGTAGTCGACTCGGATCGCGAGCTCGCGGCGCAGGTAGTCGAGCAGCACCCGCGCCACCTCGGCCCGGGCCTCGGGCGACGCCTGCTGGAGCAGCGGGTGGGAGGCGGCCCAGGCGTCCCGGTCCGCGCACAGCTCGTCCAGGCTCTCGTAGCGGATGGCGAGCAGGCCGCACTGCTCGAGGTTGGGCAGGGTGATGCGCCAGCCGCGGCGGAGGTCGGCGTAGAGGCGGTAGCCGAGGACGTTGCGCAGGACCTGCTGGGTGTCCTCGAGGGCGCGGTAGCGGACCGCGGGGTCCGAGGCGTAGGCGTCGAGCGGCAGGGCGAGGGCTCCGAACACCGCCTGGGTGAGCTGGTCGTGGGTGAGGCCCGCGGGACCGGCGGCGGCCACCGCCCGGTAGAGCCCGCCGCGCAGGGCCGCGACCTCGATGAAGTCGTTGAAGTGGCCGGACTGGAGCGAGGCGTCCTGGCGGTTGTCGGTGAAGGACAGCAGCTTGCGCGCCTCGGGCTTCAGCTCCTGGCGCCGGTTGAGGAACAGCACCGTGCGCAGGGTCATGAGGGTGGTGGCGGTCGAGCGGCCGCCGGAGCTCAAAGAGGCGAGGCGGCCGTAGTCGTCGGTGCCGGCGCGGGCGCGGTAGGACACGCCGCAGCGCAGGCAGAAGCGGAACGGCGCGTCGAAGTAGGCGGCGGGGAGGCCGTTGCCGTCCTCGCTGCCGGAGGGGCTGATGAGCAGGGTGCGGGGCACGTGGCGGCGCTGGCTCGGGCGGACGCGGAAGCCGTCGCCGGCCTCCTCCAGCCACTCGTCGGGCAGCCGCGCCACCTGCTCCTCCACGAGGTCGGGCCAGGGCGCCTCGCGGCTGAGGTAGAGGAACCCGGGCTGGCCCTCCTCGTCCGGCAGGCGGTCCTTGAGCGCTCGAGGCAGGTAGGCGACCCGGCCGGTGCCCGGGTCCTCGCAGCGGCGGACGGTGTAGTACTCCTGGCCGCACTCGCGGCAGAAGGCGAGGGGCAGGAGGACGCGGCGGCGCTCGCCGTCGGGCACGAACCGCTGGCCCTGGACCGTGACGTACCGCTCCGCCTCGGGCTCGAGCGAGGCGTAGGCGGTGTCGCCGCGGGAGATGAACTGGTGGAGGCGGAAGGCGAAGGGCGGGAAGCCGGTGAGCGGGTCGGGCTCGGCCTCGGTGCCGGCCAGGAGCCAGTGCTGGATGGCCGCGACGCAGGTCGGCGCGTCGGCGCCGGTCGAGCGGGCGAGGTCCTCGCCGGCGCCGTCCGGGCCGGTGATGCGGCGCGGGGTGGCGCGCACCAGGCGGCCGGACTCGGGCTCGCGCGACAGGCCGAAGGTGGTCTCGATCCAGGACGCCAGCGGCGCGGCGCGGAAGGCGTCGAAGTCCTTGGGCGGCGGCTCCGCGGCGGCGAGGGCGGCCTGCAACCCGGCGACGAAGGCCGGGTCGTCGGCCGGCCGCTCGACCGTGATGCGGCGCAGGGTCTCGCCAACCACGTGCGCGGGCTCGACCTCGGCGCCGAACAGGCGACTGGCCACGGCGGCGATGTCGCGCTGCTGGCCGGCGAAGGTGTCCTCGGTCGACAGGGTGGCCGAGGTGCCGATGCACTGCAGACGCTCGGCGTACAGCGCCTCGCGCACCCGCCGCACGAGCAGGGCCACGTCCGCGCCCTGGCGGCCGCGGTAGGTGTGGAGCTCGTCGAGGACCAGGAAGCGGAGGCCCTGGGCGGCGCGCACCAGCGGCGCCTCCTCGGGCCGGGTCAGGATCAGCTCGAGCATGACGTAGTTGGTGAGCAGGATGTCGGGCGGCTCGGCCCAGATGGCGCGGCGCTGCTCGGCGCTCTCCTGGCCGGTGTACCGCTCGAAGGTGACCGGCGGCCGGCCGTGGGGGAGGCCGAGGGTGAGGAACTTCTCCAGCTCGCCGCGCTGGCTGTTGGCGAGGGCGTTCATGGGGTAGACGACGATCGCCTTGACGCCCTTCTGATCGCGGTGGCGGAGGGCGAAGTCGACGATCGGCAGGATGTAGGTCAGGCTCTTGCCCGAGCCGGTGCCGGTCGAGAGGACGTAGTTGTGGCCGGCCAGGGCGACGCGGATCGCCTCCTCCTGGTGGTGGTGGAGGCGGAGCGGCTGGCCCAGGTCGCCAGGGCCCTTGCCGCGGCGGAAGATGCCGGCGCACTGCGGGTGGAGCAGTCCCTCCTCGACCAGCTCGTCGACCAGCTTGGCCGTAGCGAAGGCGGGGTTGAGCTGCAGCAGCGGCTCGGGCCACAGCAGCCCCTGCTCCAGCTCGGCCTCGACCCGCTCGCGCAGCCGCGGGTCGCGGATGGTGATGAAGCTCCTGGTGAAGGAGGAGTAGTCCCTGACCAGCTCCTCGCGCAGCTCGAACACGTTCATCCTGCACCTGCCGGGCGTCGTGCGA
>CAYTJW010000479.1:0-4836 GCA_964438135.1 uncultured Thermoanaerobaculia bacterium | reverse complement strand
GGTTCGCGGGGGTCCCCGGCCGCCTCGCCCAGCTCCCCGTGCCCGCCCAGGCCGACCGGCCCGGCGCCGGCCAGGTGCTGGTGGCCGGCGGCACCGACGCCTACGTCCAGCGACCCCGGGCGTTGGCCTCGTCCGACCTGTTCCTGCTGTCGCGCGCCCGCGTCGACCGCATCTGGCGCGACGGCGAGCACCTGTACCTCGGCGCCGCGACCACGGTCGAGGCGCTGCGCTCGAGCCGCGAGGTGGCCGAGCTGGTGCCGGGCCTCGACCGCCAGCTGCGGCTGGTTTCCTCGCAGCCGATCCGCCACCGCGCCACAATCGGCGGCAACCTGGTCAACGCCTCGCCGATCGGCGACCTGAGCGTGATCCTGCTCGCCCTCGGCGCCGAGGTCGGCGTCGCCGGGGCCGACGGCGTGCGCACCCTGCCGCTGGAGTCCCTCTTCCTCGGCTACAAGCGGCTGGCGATGGCGCCGGGCGAGGTGCTGCAGTGGGTCCGCCTGCCGCTCGAGGTGGGCGCGGCGCGGTTCAACTTCGAGAAGGTCTCCAAGCGCACCACCCTCGACATCGCCAGCGTCAACACGGCCTGCTCGATCCGGGTCGAGCGCGGCGCGGTCGACGACGCCCGCCTGTCGGCCGGGGGCGTGGCGCCGGTCCCGCTCTTCCTGGCCCAGACCTCGGCCTTCCTGCGCGGGCGCGAGGTGTCGGTCGCGACCGCCCGCGCCGCCGCCGCCAGCGCCGCCGCCGAGATCGCGCCGATCTCGGACGTGCGCGGCTCGGCCGCCTACCGGCGGAAGCTCCTCGAGCGCCTGGTCCTGGCCCACTTCCACGTCCTCTTCGGCCTCGAGGAGGGCCTGCCATGAGCAACCCCCACGCCCCCCTGCTGGCCCGCGCCGAGGCCCCCTTCCTCGACGACCTGCCCGAGCCCGCCGGTCTGCTGCACGCGTTCGCGATCACCTCGACGGTGGCCCGCGGCCACCTGCGGCGCATGGACCTCGAGGCGGTCCGCCGCTCGCCCGGCGTCGCGGCGGTGCTGACCGCGGCCGACATCCCGGCCGCGAACCAGATCGGCGGCATCATCCAGGACGAGCCGCTGCTGGCCGAGGAGCACCGCCACTTCGTCGGCCAGCCGCTGGCGCTGGTGGTCGCCGCGACCCCGGCCGAGGCGCGGCGGGCGGCGGCCGCGGCCACGCTCGAGGTCGAGGCGCTCGAGCCCCTGCTCGACCCCCGCGCCGCCGCGGCCGCGGGCGAGCTGATCGGGCCCCGCCGCACCCTCGAGCTCGGCGACGTCGACGGGGCCTGGGCCGCCTGCGACGTCGTCGTGTCCGGCCGGGTCGAGTCCGGCAGCCAGGAGCACTGCTACCTGGAGACCCAGGCTGCCATGGCGTTGCCGCTCGAGGGCGGCCGCCTCAGGCTCCTCTCCTCGACCCAGTCGCCGACCCTGGTGCAGCGCATCGCCGCCCGGGTGCTGGGCCTGCCGATGAGCGCGGTCGAGGTCGAGGTCACCCGGCTGGGTGGCGCCTTCGGCGGCAAGGAGGACCAGGCCACCCCCTGGGCCGTGCTGGCCTCGCTCGCGGCGGTGCGGCTCGGGCGGCCGGTCAAGGTGGTCCTGTCCCGCCACGAGGACATGCGCCTGACCGGCAAGCGCCACCCCTACTCCTCCGACTTCCGCCTCGGCCTCGACGCGAGCGGCAAGATGCTGGCCTACGAGGTCACCTTCTACCAGAACGCCGGCGCCGCCGCCGACCTGTCGCCGGCGATCCTCGAGCGCACCCTGTTCCACGCGACCGGCTGCTACTTCGTGCCCAACGTCCGCGCCACCGGCCTGTCGTGCCGCACCAACCTGCCGCCCTTCACCGCCTTCCGCGGCTTCGGCGCGCCCCAGGCCGCGTTCGTCATGGAGTGCGCCGTGGCCCGCGCCGCCGGGCAGATGGGCATGCCGCCGCACCGCCTGCAGCGGCTCAACCTGCTGCGCGAGGGCGACGAGCAGCCGACCGGCATGCGGGTCGAGCGCTGCCGCGCCGAGCGGACCTGGGAGGAGGCGGCGAGCCGCTTCCGGCTGGCCGAGACCGAGCTCGAGGTGGCCGAGCACAACCGCCGCCACCGGCTCGCCCCCCGCGGCGTGGCGATGATGCCGATCTGCTTCGGCGTCTCGTTCACCAACACCTTCCTCAACCAGGCCGGGGCCCTGGTCCACGTCTACACGGACGGGAGCGTCGCGGTCTCGACCGGGGCGGTGGAGATGGGCCAGGGGGTGACGGCCAAGATCCGGGCCGTGGCCAGCCGCACCCTCGGCGTCGACCCGGAGCGGGTGCGGGTGGAGAGCACCTCCACCGCCCGGGTCGCCAACGCCTCGCCGACCGCGGCCTCGACCGGCGCCGACCTCAACGGCAAGGCCACCGAGCTGGCCTGCGCCGCGGTCCGCGAGCGGTTGCGGGCGGTCGCGGCCGAGCGCCTCGGCTGCCCGCCCGAGCAGGTGGAGGTGGCCGGCGAGAAGGTCCTCGCCGGCGGCGAGGACCGCGGCCTGACCTGGCCCGAGCTGGTGTGGCTGGCCTACACCCGGCGGGTCGACCTGTCGGCCCACGCCCACTACGCCACGCCCCGCATCCACTACGACAAGACCCGGGAGAAGGGGCAGCCGTTCGCGTACCACGTCTGGGGCGCGGCGCTGGTCGAGGTGACCCTCGACGCCCTGCGCGGCACCTACCGGGTCGACCGGGTGCGGGCGGTACACGACGGCGGCCGCAGCCTCGATCCCCTGGTCGACCGCGGCCAGGTCGAGGGGGCGGTGGCGCAGGGGGTCGGCTGGTTGACCATGGAGGAGCTGGTCTGGGACCCGTCGGGGCGGCTGCTGACCGACAGCCTCACCACCTACAAGGTGCCGGACATCCACACCGCGCCCGAGGTCGAGACCGTGTTCCTGGCCGACGCCGACAACCCGGAGGCGGTGCTCCAGTCCAAGGCCATCGGCGAGCCGCCGTTCCTCTACGGCATCGGCGCCTACTTCGCCCTGCTCCAGGCGATGAGGGCCCACCGCCCGGACCGACCGGGCCTCTGGGACGCGCCGCTGACGCCGGAGAAGGTGCTGATGTTCCTGGCCGGGGACGACCAGCGAGGAGGGGAGCATGGCTGACCTGGCGCTGCTGTGGCGCGAGGCGTGCGCGGCGATCGAGGCCGGCGAGCGGCCGGTGCTGGTGGTCGTGGTGGAGGCGAGCGGGTCGGTGCCCGGCTACCCCGGCACCAAGATGGTCGTGCGCCCGCACGGGGTGGCGGGCACGGTCGGCGGCGGCGAGGCCGAGCACCGCCTGGTCCAGCTGGCCCGGGCCGGGGTCGAGCGGCCGCGGCTCGAGGGGTTCGTGCACCAGGAGGACGCCGACGGCACCCTCTGCTCGGGCCGGCAGACCTTCGCCCTGCTCCCCCTCGGCGAGGCCGACCGGCCCGCCCTCGAGGCGCTGCGCGAAACCCTGCGGGACGGCCGCAGCGGCGTGCTGCGGCTGTCGCAGGAGGGCCTCGGCTTCGCCCCCGGCGAGCACGCGCCGGCGCGCTTCGCCCACGCCGCCACGGCCTTCGAGTACGTCGAGACCCTGGGCGACCTCGACACCCTGGTCATCGTCGGCGGTGGCCACGTGGCGCTGGCCCTGTCGCGGGTCATGGCCACCCTGCCCTTCCGCATCGTCGTCCTCGACGATCGCCCCGGCCTCGAGACCATGGCCGCCAACCGCTGGGCCGACGAGACGCGGGTCATCGCCTACGACGACGTCGCCGAGCACGTGCCGGAGGGCGAGCGCACCTGGGTGGCGATCATGACCGAGGGCCACCGCCACGACCGCGACGTGCTGGTGCGGCTGGTCGAGCGCGACCTGCGCTACCTGGGGATGCTCGGCTCCGCCGCCAAGGTCCACACCCTGTTCTCGGCCCTGGAGCGGGGCGGCGTGCCGCCCGAGCGCCTGGCGAAGGTCCGCTCCCCCATCGGCGTGCCGATCGGGAGCCACTCGCCGGAGGAGATCGCCATCTCCATCGCCGCCGAGATCGTCAGGATCAGGAACGGCCGGGCGTAGCCACCGCGGTGGGCCGAGCCGCTCGCCCCACCTGCAGGTCCGCCCGGTCGATGCCGTTCACCCCGAGGCGGCCCGGTGGGACGGCGAGGGGTCCCTCGCGGCTGGCCTCCGGCGCCTCGGCAGCCGGCCTTCGGGAGCTGGGGCGGTCTCCGTCGCCGCGAGGGGCTCCTCGCCCCGGCACGCCCGCCCGGCCAGCCCGGGCTCGGAGTGACACGCCCCGGGAGCGACGCAGCGGTCGGCCCCCCCGCCCACGGCGGGCGCCGTCACTCCCGGTACCAGACCCGCACCACCTGGTGCCAGGTCGACTGCTGGTAGGTCGGCAGGGCGGTGTCCGACGAGCCGCTTTCGCCGACCACGTCGATGTTGGGCAGGACCACCGTCTCGACCCCGACCAGCTCGACGCGGGCGGTCTCCAGCCACTCCGACGCGGCCGCCACGGCCGCCTCGAAGGCCAGGGCCGCGGCCGCGGCCGAGAAGCCGGGGAAGTCGCCCGTCCCCACCGTGCGCGGCACGAAGTCGCGGGGCTAGAGCAGCACCCCCCCCCAAGACCATCACGATTGTACGCACCCGGCGCGGACACCCGTCGCCGCTGTCCTGCCCTCCCCTGCCGCCCCCTCGGGCTCGGGGACACCCCCCTGGCCGCCACGGAGCCCGCGCTACCCCAGCACCTCCGCCGGGTCGGGGCGGGAGGCGCGCAGGGCCGGGGCGAGGGCGCCCAGCACGCAGGCCGCCACCGCCAGGCCGACGGCGCCGGCCGCCAGCGCCGGGGTGAAGGCGAAGA
>CAYTJW010000478.1:0-4840 GCA_964438135.1 uncultured Thermoanaerobaculia bacterium | reverse complement strand
GAGCAGCTGCGCCTCGCCGCCGTCGCGCCGGGAGCGGGCGAGCGCCACCCGGGAGCGGGGCGGCAGCGGTGGGCCCTCGCCGGGGCGCACGCCGAGCTGGAGCGCGAGCGCCTGCGCGCTGCACAGGTAGCGGAGGCTGCGCTCGGCGAGCCCGCCCCGGGGCAGCCGCGCGACCAGGGCCGGCGGCCCCCCCGCCCCCGTCACCGCCGCGGCCACGGCCCGGCCGAGCTCCACCATGGCCGCCTCGGTCCCGGTCGGGTCGCCGTCGGCCGTGACCGAGATGAACCACTCCCCCTTCCAGGCCGACAGCCAGCCCGGCCGCAGCCATCCCCCCTGCCCGACCGCGACCGCCTCGCCGTCCTGGTCCCAGGTGAAGACGCCGTACGCCTCCTCGGCCGAGCCCATGCGGAAGACGTCGAGCAGCAGGTCGGGCCCGCCGTCCGCCCGCGCGTAGCGGCGGGTGAGGCACGCCCTCATCCCGTACGCGAGGTAGACCTCGGCGTGGCCGTCGAGGTAGTCGAAGATGGTGCGCTCGTCGTAGCGCGCGTCCGGCGGCTCAGCCTGCCACGGGTCGAGGACGGCAGGCAGCGCCCGCGCGACCTCGGCGACGGGGTCGGCGGGGCTCATCCGGCAGCCGCTCGCGGCCAGCACCACCAGCGCCATGCTCGACCAGGCCCAGAGGCGCGGGGCGCTTGCCACCCCCCGGCCGGGGGCGGGGCGCCTCAGCACCCCTCCATGCCGACCGCGAACAGCCGCTCGAGGTCGTGGCGGGAGTAGGCCCGGAACGCGATCAGGGTCTCCGAGGACTTGATCCCCTCGACCTTGAGCATCCCCTCGGTGACGATCTGGGCGAACTGCTCGTCGTCGCGGGCGCGGAGGATGGCCACCAGGTCGAACTGGCCGGCGACCGAGTAGACCTCTGACACCCCGTCGATCTCGACCAGCTCCTGGGCGACGCCGTTGATGCGGTCGCGCTTCACCTTGAGGAGGACGATGGCGTTGACCATGGGCGCGTCCTTTCCGGGCCCATCATAACCCGGCCGCCGACAGAACGGCCCCCGCCGTGCGGGCGGGGGCCGTCTCGAGGAGGGCGAGGCGGCGCCTACCAGTGGTAGGCCAGGTGCGCCAGGGCGCGGCGCTCGAGCAGGTCGCCGCCGAAGGTCTCGTAGTGCTCGTCGTCGAGCGCGTTCTGGACGTACAGCCCGATCTCCCAGCGGTCGGTGATGCGCCAGGCGGCGTTGACGTCGACCACCTCGTACGCGGGCACCGGGCCGGAGTAGATGCCCGCGCTCCACACGAAGTCGTCGACGTGGCGGCCGCGGACCGCGAAGTCCAGCTTGGGGCCGGCGTAGGCGAAGCCGAGGGCGTAGCGGCTCTCGGGGGTGTTGGGGTCGAGCTCGCTGCCCGCCAGCTGCTCCGTGACGTCGAGGTCGAACCACGAGTAGTTGGCGAACACCTCCCAGTTGTTCTCGAAGAAGTAGCTGAGGCCGATCTCGGCCCCGGTCACCTCGGCCTGGCCGAAGTTGGTGTAGGAGCGGGCGGCGAAGATCGGCGCCCCGGTCGGGTCGTTGGACATCACCGCGTACAGCTGCGGCGGCAGCACCGACTGCAGGGTGCCGAGGACCAGCGCCTGCACCTCGGCCGGCAGGGTCGACGGCGGGGCGTAGGGGCCGTAGGCCGGGTTGACCAGGGGCAGCAACTCGGTGACGAAGTTGTCGAGCTCGCTGTAGTAGCCGACGACGTTGACCAGCGCCTTGCCGCCGACGATGCCCGAGTAGCCGAGCTCGAAGGAGGTGACCTCCTCGACCTCGAGCTGCTCGTTGCCGAGGGCCAGCACCGGCACGTTGCCGAAGCCGAGCGGCACGCCGCCGAGGTACGGCGCGAGGGCCGCCTCGACCGCCGACAGGTCGACCGGCTGCGCCACCGGGATGCGCAGGAACCGGTCGAGGTAGTTCGGCGTCTGGAAGGCCTCGTCGTACTTGACGCGGATGGCGTGGTTCGGCGTCAGCGAGTAGACCAGCGAGGCCTTGGGCGACACCTGGGCGTCGTGCAGGCTCGAGTCGTCGTAGCGGCCGGCGACCATGGCCAGGAGCTGGTCGGTGATGCTGAACTCGAGCTGCAGGAACGCCGCCTGCATGTCCTCGCTGCGGTCGCCGTTGATGATCGTCTGGGCTCCCGCCGGCCCGGCCGTGTCCACGTCCTCGGCGCGGTAGGAGAGGCCGCCCACCAGGCGACCGCGGTCACCGGCGAAACCGGTGTTGCCCTGCACCTCGACGTGCCACTTGGAGGAGTCGTCGTAGAGGGTCGAGCCGGAGCTCAGCGACAGCTGCTCGGCGTCGCGCGCGTCCCAGTAGCCGAGGACGTTGAAGTGGGTCGTGTTGTAGTTCAGGCGCAGGAAGGGCCGCTCGCTGTCGAGCACCTGCACCCGGCCGATGCCGGTCTGGTAGACCGGGCCCTCGAGCTTGGCGTCGCCCACCTCGGCGGTGAAGACGTGGCCGTTGTCGAGGTACTTGTCGAGACGGAAGCCGCCGAAGTAGCGCTCGTCGTCGAGGTCGCGCAGCGGCACCGGCTCGGTCGGCAGACCCTCGTACTCGCCGCCCGTGGTGCGCGACTCGCTCCACTCGTCGCTCGTCTCCCAGGCGCCGTAGACCTTGAAGTACCAGTCGTTGCCGAGCTCCGCCGCCTCCCGGAAGGTGGCCTTCATGGTGCCGAGCTCGCCGCCCGCCAGACGGACCACCCCGCCCGGGCTGTAGCGGGGCTCCTTGCTGGTGACGTTGAGCACGCCGTTGTACGCGTTGGCGCCGTACAGCGCCGAGCCCGGGCCGCGCACCAGCTCGAGGCTGGACAGGTCGTCGAGCGGGAACGGGAAGGCCGGCCACTCCTGGGCCGCCAGCAGCGCCCCGGTCGGGTCGCGGCCGTCGACCAGCACCAGCACCCGGCGGTTGAGGGAGCTGTTGAAGGCGCGGGTGTTGACGTTGAAGTCCCACAGCGAGCTCTGGGTGATGTCCGCGCCCAGGGCGTACTCCAGCAGCAGCGGCAGCTGGTCGTGGGCGGTCTGCGAGGAGATGTCGGCCTCGGTCAGGATGGTGACCGCAGCCGGCGCCTCGACCAGGCGCTGGGTGCGCCGCGAGGCCGCGAAGACGGTGAACGACTCCGCCGCGGCGACCTCCCAGTCGACCCGCTGCTCGACCAGGGTGGAGGCCGCGGCGGCCACCTTGACCCCGGCCATCGTGGCGGAGTTGCCGGCCAGCTGGAAGGTGAGGCTGTACTCGCCGACCGGCACGCGGTCGAAGCGGAAGGTGCCGGTCGGCCCGGTCACCTGGCTCTGGTCGAGCTCCACGAGCTTGACCTCGACGCCCGACAGCGTCGTCCCGTCAGACCGGGTCACCTGGCCGAAGATCTGGCCGGCGCCCTGGGCCGCCGCCGGCGGCGACACGGCGAGCAGGACGACGGCCACCAGCACGCACCACAGTCCCCTACGCATCGTGACCTCCTTCCCTCTCCTCGACCGCCCTCGCGGGCGCCAGCGCCGCGCCAGCACCGTGCCGGCGGGCACGACCATCGGGTACCGAGTGACAGCGCGTCCGGGCCCCCTGGGGCCCGAGCCGGCCGGGAGCGACTCGGCCGCCACGGCGACTCAGCTCCCGAGGTGGAGGCGGGCCTGCAGGACGTAGGTCCCGCGCACCGGCCTGCCGTCCTGGGTCGCGGGGCTGAAGCTCCACTGCCGCGCCGCCTCCATCACGGCCAGGTCGAAACCCGGCACGCCGCAGCTGGTGCGCAGAACCGGCAGGGCCGGGAAGCCGCTCTCGTCGACCACCACCGCCACCTCGGTCGTGCCCTCGATGGCCTGCTGCCGGATCCGCCCCGGGTAGGCGATCGGCGCCATGCCGAGCGGCGACGGCGGCACGTAGCCGTCGCTCCCGGCAGCCGGCAACGCGTCCGCCGTGACCCGGTGCTGGCCGAGGGTCGCGGCCACGTCGGGGTAGGCCGCCAGCCCCCCCTCCGCCAGGTCGGGGGAGAGGTTCTGCGCCTGAGCCCAGTGCCAGCCGGCCTTGGCGGTCTCGCCCGAGCGCGCCTCGGCCACCGCCAGGCAGCGCATGGCCTCGGCCAGCAGCCGCGCGGCGGTCGAGCCCCGGCCGGGCCACTCCAGCATGTCCTGGTGGAGCTGGTCGCACATCTCCAGGGTGCGGGCGGCACGCCGCTCGCCCCCCTTGGCGAGCAGCTCCTCCGCCCTGTCGAGCTGGCCGCGCCAGCCCTCCAGGTCTGGCTCACCCTGCTCCTCGGCCCCCGCCCCGGTGGCCATGGCCGCGACGACGAGGAGGGCCACCGCTCCGCCGATGGACATGCCCGGACGACCTCGCCGACGCCGCATGGTCCCTCCACCTCGGTCCTTGACTCCATTATCCACGATGACGCAAGGGGATAGGCGGCGCAGCGCAGGCGCGACCGGGGAGCCGTCGGCCCGGTTGCCGCGGGTTGACGTTGTGAAAAGCTGCACACAACAGGCGCAGCTCCCTGCTCGTGCCGCAGTGCGACGCGGCGCCGTCAGCCGTCGCCCGCCCGCACCACCAGACGGACCAGCAGCGCCAGCAGCGCGACCACCCCGAGGCCGAGCGCCAGCCAGAACACGAGCCGCTGCGCGCCGCCGGCCGGGACCGCCGGCGCGAGCTCCTCGACCGGGCCCAGCTCGACCTCGGTGGCGAGGGCGCCGAGCAGGCGGGGCGCGAGCAGCTCGAGGTCGTAGCGCGGCGCCCCCAGCTCCGCGTGCCCGTACAGCAGGCGCAGCGGCCCGGGGCCCGCCCCCGAGTAGCGCAACCGGGCGGCCGGCAGGAGCAGGGAC
>CAYTJW010000477.1:0-4843 GCA_964438135.1 uncultured Thermoanaerobaculia bacterium | reverse complement strand
GGCGGTGGGACGAGGCGCTGGTGGTCGTCGACCAGCTCGAGGAGCTCTTCACCCTGAGTCCCGAGTCGGTCCGGCAGCGCTTCGTCGCCCTGCTGCGGCGACTGGTGGACGCGGCCGGAATCCACGTGGTGCTGGTGCTGCGCGACGACTTCCTGCTGGAGTGCCACCACCACCCGGAGCTCGCGCCGATCTTCAGCGACCTGACGCCGGTGGGGGCGCCGGCCGGGGCGGAGCTGCGCCGGGCGGTGACCGGGCCGGCCGCGCGGTTCCTGCGCCTCTGGGAGCTCGGCGGCCTGCCCGGGGCGAGGCCGCTCGAGCTGCGCCGGAGCGGGCTGTGGTACGCGCCCTTCTACGCCTTCCACCCCGGCGGCGGCTGGTGCGTCGCGACCACCAGCGCGCAGAAGCGGCTGACCTTCTGGCCGCTGGCGCGGCGCCACCCGAGCGTCGTCGAGGGCTACGCGTTCCCCGTGTTGCGCAAGCAGCTGTCCTTCAGCCCGGACAGCCTGTGGCTCGCGACCGGCTGGGAGGACGGGCGCATCCGGCTCCTGCCGGTGCCCGGCGGCGAGCCGGCCGAGGTGCGGGAGCTCCACCCGCCGAGGGCGCAGACGGCGTGCGACATCCGCTTCGACCCCGGGGGGCGGTACCTGGTGGCGACCGGGATGTACTCCTCGTGGCTGGTGCCGCTCGACGGCGGGCCGTGCCGCGAGGTGGTCCCCGACCACGACCGCCGCCAGCTCGAGCAGGGGGCGATCTCCCCCAGCGGGGCGCTGGTCGCGACCGCCTACTTCATGGGCGACGGCGAACCGTGCCTGTACCTCTTCGACGTCGGCACCGGCGCCCGGCGCACGGTCCCGGCACCGGGCGGCGTCTCCCACCTCGAGCTCCTCGACGAGCAGACCCTCCTCACCGCCGGCAGAGACGGCGTCCGCCGCTGGGACCTGGCCACCGGGACCCACCAGCTGGTCAAGGAGACGGACGGGCGCAGGGCCATGCGGGTGAGCCGGGCCGCCCGCCTGGCGGTCACCTGGCTGTGGGGGGCCGACGTGGGCCAGGTCGTCGAGCTCCTCGACCTCGCCACCGGCGCCAGCCGGCCGCTGCCAGCGTTCGGCGACGACGTCGAGTGGGTCGACCTCGACCCGTCGGGCACCGTGCTGGCGACCGCGAGCAGGGATGGCACCATCCGCGTCGGCCGCCTCACGGGCTCCGAGCCGCACCTCCTCCTCGGCCACGACGTGAGCGTGGGGGGGGGGTGCCATCTCGCCCGACCTGCGCTGGCTGGCCTCTGCCGGCTGGGACGACAGCCTCCGCCTGTGGCCGATGCCGGACCTCGACAACCCCCCGCTGCACGCCCTGCCCCACGACCAGTTGCTCGCCAAGCTCCACTCGCTGACCAACCTGCGCGCGGTGCGCGACCCCGCCGCTGCGGGCGGCTGGACGGTCGAGCTCGGCCCCTTCCCGGGCTGGGCGAGGGTGGCGACAGGGCAACGGTAGGGGAGCGCGGGCCAGACCGCCGCCGTCGAACCGGCAGCAAGGCGATGCCGCACCCGGTGCGCCACCGCCAGCTTCGCGCCGCCCCCTCCGGTCTTGACACGTGGCGCGGGTCGGGGCAAGCTCAGATTCGTGAGCATTGAATCTGACTTCCGTCAGGAGGCGAGCCTCTCGGCGACCGAGGCGAGTCGCTCCTTCTCCAGGATCCTGAGCCTGGTCGAGACCGGTCGCCGCTTCGTCGTCCACCGGCACGGCCGGGAGGTGTGCGTCATCGCGCCACCGCCGGTGCGGGGCCGGCGCGCCTCCGAGTGCCTCGCGATCCTCCGCGGGCGACCACCGGTCCTGCTCGACGGTCGCTTCGGCGAGGACCTCGTGCGGATCATCGCCGACGAGCCCGGGGAGGGGCGGACGCCTTGGGGCTCCTGATCGACTCGACCCTCCTGGTCCGCGCCGAGCGCAAGACCCAGACCCCGGCCCAGCTCGTCGAGGAGCTGATCTCGCGCTGGGGCGACGCGGAGCTCGCCCTGTCGGTGATGAGCGCTGGCGAGCTGTTCCACGGGTGCTGGCGGGCCGACACCCCGGCCCGGCGTGCGCGCCGCGAGGAGTTCGTCGAGGCGGTCCTGGCCGCCATCCCCGCGGCGCCGATCACCCTCGAGGTGATGCGGGTCTTTGGCCAGGTCGACGCCGCCTTGAGCACCGCCGGCACCAGGATCCCGACCTCGGACCTGCTCATCGCTGCCACCGCCCTGGCTCGGGACGACCAGGTCGTCACCGGCGACCCCCGCCACTTCGACCGTGTCCCCGGCCTGACCGTGCTGCACCTGGAGTAGGACGCCTGGGCCCCGCCCCCGCGCGGGCGGCAGAGCCTGGCCCGGTCCCGGGGTGGCGGGAGGTGCCGGTGTGGTGAGGCGCCGCGCCGGCGCTACGACCGTGCCGGCGCGGCCGCCGGGCGAAGCGACGCCGGCAGCGCGGCCGGCACCGCGGCGGTCGCCGGGGCCGGCCTGAAGCCCGCGTCGCGCAGGGCGAGCTGGCCCTGGCGGGCGATGTCGGCCGACTCGGCCAGGATGCGGGCCGCCTCGCCCGGGGCGTGGAAGCCGGTCGAGTTCTCGGCCTCCACGAAGTCGAGCCGGAACTGGGCCTGGCGCTGCGCCGCCCGGGCGGCGGCCAGCGCCTCCTCGGGGAGCCCGGCTGCGGTGGCCAGGCCGAGGTCCGAGATCAGCGCCACCACCGCGTCCATGGCCCGGTTGCGGAGGGCGAAGGTGCGGGCCTGGATCTGCTCGGCCCGCCCTTTCAGCTCCTCCTCCGGCACGTTGTGGCAGGTCTGGCAGGCGCGGTTGACGTTGAGCAGCGGCGAGCGCACGTGGTGGTCGGAGATCTTGAAGGCGCCGACCCGGGTGTAGGGCATGTGGCAGTCGGCACAGGCCACGCCGGCGCGGGCGTGGATGCCCTGGTTCCACATCTCGAACTCCGGGTGCTGGGCCTTGAGCGCGGGCGCGCCGGTGGTGGCGTGGGTCCAGTCCTTGTGCCCCACCTCGTCGTAGTACGCGAGGATGCCGTCCACCTGGAGCCCGTTCGCCCACGGGTAGACGAGCCGCTTCTCGGGGCCCTTGAAGTAGTACTCGACGTGGCACTGGCCGCAGACGAAGGCGCGCATCTCCTGCCGGCTGGCGTCGCGGTTGGGGTCGTAGTCGGTCACCCCCTGCGACGCCTTGAGGGCGCGGATGCCCTCGATGAAGGCGGGCCGGGTGATGCGCAGCTGCATGGTCTGGGGGTCGTGGCAGTCGACGCAGGCCACCGGGTGCTCGACCTCGCGCCGCGCCTCGGCGTAGGTCATGGCGTTGAGCGCCTCGAAGCCCTTGAAGATGTCGCCGCCGCCGAGCCTGAGGTAGACCGGGTAGGTCGAGGCGTGGCAGTTCATGCAGGTGCCCGGCTGCTTCACCACCTGCTGCCGCTCGGTGAAGGTCTGGTCCTCGAGCATGAAGGCGTGGCCGCGCTCCTCGCGGAAGTCGGCGGCGAAGGCGTAGCCGGCCCAGATGGTGCGCAGGCGGGGGTCCTCCTCCAGCCGCGACTGGGCCACCACCGAGCGCGGGTCGGCGTCGGTCGGGGTGCGGTGCACCGCCTCCGAGCCGCCGAAGCGGGTGCGGACCATGTCGACCGTCTGGCTGTAGAGGTCGTACTGGAGCGGGAAGTTCTTGCCCCACACCGCCGGGTCCGGGGTGTCGTCGGTGATCTCCACCACCCGGAAGAACGGGTTCTTCGCTTCCTGCTTGTGCTCGACGATGGTCACCAGCAGGGCGGTGACGCCGGCCGCGGCGACGGCGGCGCCGGCCGCGGCGACTGCGAGCAGGCGGACGGTGCGGGAGCGGGACGGCGGGGTGGCGGCTGGCTGGGTCATGAGATCTCCCTCATGTGGCCGACGTTCGAGTGGCAGCGGATGCACGAGACGGAGTCGTCGCCGGTGTGGCTCGCGTCGACCGCCTCGACCATGGGGGCGTGGCAGTGGCGGCAGGCCGCCTCGGCGACCCGGCGGTTGCCGGCCGTGATCACCGGCGGGTCCGGGAAGCGGCCGGTGGTGAAGGCGAGCGAGTGGCGGAAGCCGTTGGTCGCCTTGACCCGGTACTTGCCGACCAGGCCGTGGGGGGCGTGGCAGTCGTTGCACACCGCCACGTGGCGGTGCGGCGACTTGGCCCAGCCGTCGAGCTGCTCCTGCATCAGGTGGCAGTTGGCGCAGGCGGCGGGGTCGTTGGTCAGGTAGCTCGAGCCCCTGGCGTAGACGAAGGTGTAGCCGCCGACGCCGGCGGCCAAGCCGACGGCGACGCCGGTGGCGACGACCAGCGCCGCCAGCCGCGGTGTCCCGGTCATGAGCGCAGCCTCCGGTCTCCCACGGTGGGAGTATACGGTCCGGCCGCCCCGCCGCGCCTTGACGCGGGTCAAGTGCGGCCGCTCCGCACCGCGCTGGACCGGTGCGAGGCCCGCGGAGACGGGGAGGTCCTGCGCTTTTGGGAGCCGGATCGTTACTTCGCGGTCATCGGCTACTCGAATTCCGGATCTGCCGAGGTGCGGCTGGAAGAGGCGGCCCGAAAACGCATCCCCGTCCTGCGCAGGATTTCGGGGGGCGGCACGGTCCTGCAGGGCCGTTTTATCCTGGAGCGCAACGCGGCCGCCGTCGAAAAAATCACGCCCCTGCGCGCCGAAATCCGCGGGGACAGCGACCTCTGCGTGAACGGCCTCAAATTTTCGGGCAACGCCCAGCGCCGGAAGAAAAATTTCATCCTCTACCACGGAAGTTTTCTTCTGAACATGGATCTGGCCCTGATCGAGGCACTCCTGCCCCCGCCTTCCAAAGAACCGGCCT
>CAYTJW010000476.1:0-4850 GCA_964438135.1 uncultured Thermoanaerobaculia bacterium | reverse complement strand
CCTGCCCGGCGCGAGCGGCAGCGGCACCGTTCCCCCGCCCGGCTTGCCCCGGCCGGACCCGCCGGCGGCGCTCATCGCCCCTCCCCCCGGCCCTGCTCGAGCCAGCGGCGGATGACCTTGACCAGCCGCTCCTCGCCGCGGAAGGCGCGGTTCGCGGTCGTGCCCCCCGGCTCGCCGCTGGCCTCGGCCAGGGCCCGGGTGCCGGTGTGGCGGCCGAGGTCGAGCCCGTACCAGCGCTGGAAGGCCTCCAGCTCCTCCGCCCCGCCGGCCTCGAGCAGCTGCTCGCGCAACCGGGCGGCGAAGGCCCGGGCGTGCAGGGGGTGCTCGGCCTCGAGCTGGCGGAGGGCGGGCGCGACCAGGGCCTGCAGCTCGAGCAGGTCCTCCTCCCGCGTCACGCCGACCAGGGCGAGGAAGGGGGAGGTCTCGGCCGAGCCGACGCCGAGGCCGGCCGCAGCCCTGCGGACGGCGATGCCGCCGTGCAGCCGGCGCTGGCGGATGGCGCCGGCGATGCGGTTGTGGACGCAGGTCTTGAACGAGATCTCGCCTCGCCGCAGCGGCCGCGAGTCGCCGCCCTGGATCTGCATCAGGACGTCGTGCAGCCCGTCCTCGCCGTCCTGCGAGATGCCGCCGAGGGCGTAGGCGCAGCGCAGCGCCCAGCGCCGCAGGCGCCGGTAGGTCGCGTCCTCGGACGGGTCGAGGTCCGCCATCTGCACCAGGGTACCCGGCGCCGGCCCGGGCCGCCACTCCGCCCACCGCGGCCGCCGCCGCTCCCGCCCGTCGCCGCCGCCGGGCGAGGCCGCGGCCGGGAGCCCCCGCTCGTCCAGCAGCCTCGCCCGGGAGACGGCCATACCCCAGGGACAGCCGAGGCGGGGCGGTTTTGCACGTCCCCCGGGGGGGCCTGCCCGGGTGTCACCCCTGCCCTGCTATCCTGGCCGAGCAGGTTGTCCCCGCGGCCTTCGGATGCTCGCCTGTCGGGAGGGTGCCATGTCAGCGCCGACTCGCGTCTCGAGCTCGTTCACGCGTCTGGTCTACCCGTTCGTGGTGGTGCCCGAGGGGGGCAAGGGCTGGGAGGCGCCGCCGAACGGCTGGCTGCAGCAGGCCGGGCTGGCGGCGGCAGAGGTGACGATCCCGCTGAGCAAGGGCCCCGTGACCGAATCGCTGTGGGAGCCTCTCGAAGACAAGGAGCTGGCCAAGAGCGGCGAGCGGCTGATCCCCACCGTCGCCCAGTACCTCGGCGGCGGGGCCAGGGGCCTGGCCGGGGCGGGAGACGGCTCCGCGCCCTTCGTCCGCATGCGGGCGTTCGCCTCGGAGCGGACCTCCAAGGACCTTTGCGGCGGGCTGCTCGCGGTCGGGTTCAAGGAGAACGACGGGCGGGTCGCGTACACCTTCGCCATGACCCGCCTGGAGCTGTACCTGTTCGACACCGCCGTCGGCTTCCTCGTGCTGGAGGTGACGCCGAGACAGGTCGTGCCCGTGTCGGCCGCCGGCGTGCCGGGGGCCGGCCGGTCGTTCGAGCTGGCCGACGTGGCCGAGCTCAACTGCGAGCTGCGCCAGATCCGGCCGGGCGCGCCCCGGCTGGCGCGCTGGCTCGGCAGCGCCGAAGGCGCGGCGGCGCTGTTCGCGAAGGCCTCTGGCGCGGCCGAGGCACCGGCCGGCCCGCTGCTCGAGCGGGTGCGGGCAGGGCAGGCGTTCGTCCTCCAGGAGCTGGTCGACTGGTGCCTCGAGCCGCTGGCGAGGGACCACCTCTCCTGCGTGGCCATGGCGACCCCGTACCTGCTGGGCCTCAGCTTCAACCTGGTCGAGCCGCCGCCGGCCGGCGCGGCCGAGAGCCCCGCGGAGGCGCTCTTCGACCCCTACGCCGCCGATTTCTTCCGCCTGCGCCGGATGTACGGCTCGCGGTACGTGCCCCCGCCCGAGCAGCGCCGATTCGAAGACAACTCGGAGGTCGTGAGGACCTTCGAGCGGGTCTGCTTCGGGGTCTGCGCCGAGGGCATGGCGGTGCTGGTGCTCGACGACGGCAAGACCCAGTTCTTCCACGGGCTCGGGGACCGCGTCCGGCGCGGCTACTTCTCCCTCCTCCTCCTCGCCCTGCACCAGCGCTCGGTGCTCGAGCTGCTGGCGCTGCGGGCGTCGCGCCTGCACGACCTCTCCGAGATGGGGCGCGAGCTGCCGCGGGACTTCCTCGACCGGGTCCACGACCTCCGCCTGGAGGCGTTCGACATCACCCTCCACCACTCCTTCCCCTCGACCAGCCTGACGACCATGTACCAGGAGGTCTACGAGTGCCTCCTCGCCGCGATGCGGGTGGAGCCGCTGCACCAGGCCCTGCGCGACGCCCTCGAGGAGATGGACGACCTGCTGCAGCGCCTTCGGGACGCCCGCCGGGAGAAGGGCGGCCGCCGGCTGGAACGCTTCGTGGCGGCCCTCGGCGCGCTCGGCGTGTACTTCGCCCTGTGGGGCGTCAACTGGCGCGAGGTCGCGCGCGACGGCGCGCTGTCGTTCGCCTCCCGCGGCCCGCTCGTCTCCGGTGCGGTCGGTCTCCTCGCGGTCCTCGTCGCCCTCAACTGGGACCGGCTGCGGAAGCTCGTCTGAGCAGCCGCGCCTGCGCGCCGCTCACCTCGGCCCGAGCAGCCAGGCCTCCCAGCCGAGCCGGAGGCTGAGGATGGAGAGCCCCTTCAGCGCCAGGGCGGCGTAGGCGGCGCTGACCACGTCGTCGAGCACGACCCCGAGTGCGTTGTGCATGCGGCGGTCGATCTGCCACGCCGGCGGCACCTTGACCACGTCGAGGACGCGGAAGAGGATGAAGCCCCACAGGGCCACCTGCCAGGGTCGCGCGCCGAGGAACAGGATCGGCACCACCAGGTAGCCCGCCACCTCGTCGAGCACGAAGTGGCGCGAGTCGGGCTCGCCCCAGTGCTCCCGGGCCCAGCCGGCGAGCCAGAAGTGCGCCGCCACCACCAGGGCGAGGGCGAAGCCGAGGGCCGGCCGCCACCAGGCCGGCGGCAGGGTGGCGGCGATGGCGAGGTGGGCGGCGACGCCGAGCAGGGCGGCGAAGCTCCCCGGCGCCACCGGCAGCAGGCCGAGGCCGAGGCCGGAGGCGAGCACCAGGCGCAGCCTCTCCCCGGCGGCGGTCGCGGTCGAGCGGTCGGGTTCAGCCGTCACGCGTCTCTCCTTGCCCCGGCGGGTCGCCCGTGCGGAGTGCGCCGGCGTCGCGCACCAGTCTACCTGCCCGGCCCGCTACCCGCCGAGGGAGCCGAGCCAGGAGGCGACGAGCCGGCCGGCGGCGACGGTCGCCGGCCAGACCAGCCGGCCCCAGGCGGCGAAGCCGCGGTAGCCGTGCAGCACCACCGCCAGGACCAGGCCGTGCAGGGCCAGGGTCACGGTCGTGATGTAGACCGCCGAGTAGGCGAGGCCTCGGCGGGCGGTGTCGGACTCGACCCACTCGCCGCTGCCGGCGCTCTGGAAGCGGCGGTGGGACCAGGACTCGGCGGTCTCGCGGGCGGTACTCCAGGCGTGGAAGCCGAGGGTCCCCCCGAGCCAGACGTCGTACCACGGGAAGCAGCCCGCCGGCAGCAGGGGCCGCAGTAGCACCGAGGCGACGGTGAAGGTGGGCAGCACGTAGGGCGCGAAGCCGATGACGTCGTCGGCCAACTGGCCGCCGAAGCCGCCGGTGTGTTGCACCCAGCCGCCCTGGCGGCGGGTCACCCGGAAGCCGGTGACGCTGCGCAGGCAGCAGAGGGCGGCGATGGCGTGGGTCAGCTCGTGCTCGAAGGTCTCGAAGCCGGGCAGGCGGCGGAGCAGGACCTGGTCGAGGGCCACGCCGGCGACCGCGCCGAGAGCGAGCGGCAGGAGCAGGCTCATGTCGTGGGCCAGCGCCACGCACAGGCGCCAGCAGGCGACCGCGACGCCGGGCAGAAACGCCACCAGGACGAGGGAGACGACGACGCGCACGGGGCCCCTCCCCGACCGCCGCCCTACCCCGTCACCCGCACGACCTGGAAGCGGCGCCGCTCGAGCCCGCGCCAGACGTCCTCGGGGACCATGCCCAGCCGCCACGGCGAGGTCAGCTCGGCGACGACGAAGGACACGCCCTGGATGCGGACGAAGGCGTCGCCCGGCTGGGGCGCGCCCTGGAACGCGACCAGCACGTGGCCCTCGCCGCGCAGGAAGGCGACCTGCTGGTCGCGGACGTTGGCCAGCAGCGAGGCGAACAGCAGCGACTTGGTGTCGCAGTCGCCCCAGCCGTTGGCCAGGGTCTCGAGCGGCATGGTGACGCCGCCGGTGTAGACCGTGGTGCCGTCGGCGGCGCGGCGGGTGCTCGAGGGGACGCGGTAGGTCATGGACTGGACGAACGAGGCGAGCACGCCGATGAAGCCACGCACGTCCTGGTAGCCTGAGTCGCGGGCGACGGTGCGCAGCCCCTCGACCGCCGGCCGCACGTGCGGCGTGCTGTGCGCCACGACCCAGCGGAAGTCGACCCCCAGCGCGTCGCCGCCGTCGACCGGCACGATGCCCCGCGCGGCCGCCCGCCGGTCCCGGTCCCGCTCCTTCTGCGCCAGCTCCGCGGCCGAGGAGTAGCTGATCTCCATCCACGCCTCGGGGATGCCGAAGGAGGAGATCGCCTGGGCGAGGAGCTGGCGGTCGACCAGCGCCGTGTAGCGCAGCTGGCGCGCCTCGACGCTGCCGTCCACCACCAGCCGGTCGCCGTGCCGCTCGAGCACCGGCACGGTGTTGGGGTCCTGCCAGCGGTAGTCGACGCGGAGCATCCCCGATCCTCCCTCGGCGGTCGCCGGGGCGGCTCGCGCCACCTGCGGGCGTGGCCGCGCCGGCCGCGCGCACCACATCGGCGC
>CAYTJW010000475.1:0-4855 GCA_964438135.1 uncultured Thermoanaerobaculia bacterium | reverse complement strand
CGAGCGCCAGCGGCGGGCGCTGGAGCGGGCCCTGGCGGCGGCGCCGCTGTCCGGCCCGGCCCGCACCGCCTTCCGTGATGCCTTCGGCGAGCGGGCGCTGGAGCGGACGCTGGCGCGGCTGGCGGGGTGAGGCGCTCGGGGGCCGAGGCGTCGGGAGCGGGAGCGGGATCGGGAATGGCAGCGGCGGGGTACACTTGAGGGCAGCACGACGCGGAGGTGAGGTATGGAGCGGCCGATTCGCAGGATCGCCATCAACACCGGGGGCGGTGACGCGCCGGGCCTCAACGCGGTGATCCGGGCCGTGGTCCTGGCGGCGCTCAAGCGGGGCTGGGAGGTGCTCGGCATCCGCAAGGGCTACGAGGGGCTGTTCGACACCTCGAAGATCGTCCAGCTCACCGCCGAGTCGGTGCGCGGCATCACCCACCTCGGCGGCACCATCCTCGGCACCACCAACCGCAACAACCCGTTCGAGTTCCCGGTGACCCTGCCGGACGGCACCAAGACCACCGTCGACCGCTCCGACGAGGTGGTCGACAGCTTCAAGCGGCTCAAGATCGACGCCATCGTCGTGATCGGCGGCGACGGCTCGATGCGCATCGCCCACCGCTTCGCCGCCAAGGGCATGCCGGTGGTGGGGGTGCCCAAGACCATCGACAACGACCTCTCGGGCACCGTCATCACCTTCGGCTTCGACACCGCGGTCACCGTCGCCACCGACGCCCTCGACCGGCTGCACTCGACCGCCGAGGCGCACGAGCGGGTGTTCGTGGTCGAGGTCATGGGCCGCTACGCCGGCTGGATCGCGCTCAACGCCGGCGTCTCCTCGACCGCCGACGCCATCCTCATCCCCGAGATCCCCTTCGACGTCGACGTGGTGTGCGAGCGGATCATGGACCGCGAGGCGCACGGCCGCCACTTCTCCATCGTCGTGGTGGCCGAGGGCGCCAAGCCGGTGGGCGGGCAGATGGTCACCCGCGGCGCCAAGGAGGAGGGGCGCGAGGTGCGGCTGGGCGGCATCGCCGAGCAGGTCGCGGCCGAGATCCAGGCTCGCACCGGCAAGGAGACGCGGGCGGTGGTCCTCGGCCACCTGCAGCGCGGCGGCCGGCCGACCACCTTCGACCGCCTGGTCGCCCTCCGCTTCGGCGCCGCCGCGGTGCGGATGGTGGCGGAGCGCAGCTTCAACGTCATGGTCGCCCTCGACCCGCCGACGGTGCGGGCGGTGCCGCTGTCCGACGCCATCGGCCGCATGAAGTCGGTGCCGCTGGACTGCGACACGGTCCTCACCGCGCGCGAGCTCGGCATCACCTTCGGCGAGCCGGGGACCGAAGGCTAGCCCCGGCCGGCCGGGAGGGCGGAGGCGCCAGGGTGATTGTCTCGGCCTGCCACGACGGCCACGGCACCTACGGCCTGAGGGTGCTGGGCGGGCGCGTCGGCCTGTGGTTCCGGCCCGAGTGGCGCTGGGTCACGGTCCACCTGCCGGACGAGCCGGGCGAGCCGGCCTGCCTGGCCCTGGGCGAGGGCTTCTGGCGCGACACGCCGGTGCTGCGCTCGGCCCGCCTGCGCGACTTCCTCGACCGCAACGGGCTCCTGCCCTGGGACCGCGACCACCCGCCCCACTTCGAGCTCGAGCCCACGGGCGGCGGCGTCTTCCGCCTCAAGTGGCTGGAGCGGGTCGAGGCCCAGCCGCGGCTCAGGCTGTGAGGGGAGCGAGCGCCGCGCCGCCTCGGCCGGGGTCACGGCCGACGGGGAGTGAGGTCGGCGGTGGACCGGAGGGACCCGGCGCAGGAGCCCGACCGGGCCCGGCTGCGACCACCGGCGCCCCTACCGTCTGAGCAGCAGCTCCAGCGCGAGGCGCAGGGAGCGGGCGTCGGGGAGGCGCTGGCGGGGCTCCTTGGCGAGCAGGCTCGAGATCAGGCGCCAGACCTCGCGCGGCACGGGGTGGGCCAGGCCGGCGGGGTCGGGGAGCGGGTCGGAACGGTGCTTGAGCAGCACCTCGATGGCCGAGAAACCGGTGAAGGGGGGGTGACCCTCGAGCATCTCGAACAGGATGACGCCGAGCGAGTAGAGGTCGGCGCGGTGGTCGATCGAGCTGGAGTCGACCATCTCCGGGGCCGAGTAGGCGGGGGAGCCGATGAACATGTTGGCCGAGGTCAGGCCGACCTCGCCGACCACCTTGGCGATGCCGAAGTCGAGCACCTTGAGGCACGCGCCCTCGCGCAGCATGATGTTCTCGGGCTTGAGGTCGCGGTGGACCACGCCGCGGGCGTGGGCGTGCTCGAGGGCGTCGGCGACGTCGCGGGTGACCTGCAGGGCGCGGCGCAGGGCGAGGTGGCCGGCGCCGGCGATCGCCTCCTTGAGGGTCAGGCCCTCCAGGTACTCCATGGCGATGAACGGGAGGCCGTCCACCTCGCCGGTCTCGAGGACGCGGACGATGTGGGGGTGGCGGAGACGGGCCCCGAGGTGGGCCTCCTGCAGGAAGCGGACCACGAAGCCCGGGTCGGTGAGGAAGGTGGGGTGCGGCACCTTGAGGGCGACCAGGCGCTGGTCGTCGAGGCGGCGGGCGCGGTAGGTCGTGGCCATCGCCCCCCGGCCCCGCAGGGTCAGGACCTCGTAGCCGCCGAACCGGGAGCCGTCCTGGAGCATCGGTCTGCCTGGGGGGAAGTGTAGCGGGGCGCGGCTCGGCCCGTCGAGGTGGGCTCCCCCGCGCGGGAGGACGAGCTACCGCTCCTCCTCGTCCGGGTCCAGCACGGAGCGCATCTCCTCCTGGAAGGCGTCGATGATCGAGCCGGGGTCCGGCACCAGGCCGGCGTCGGTGGCGACGCCGAGCCGCACCTGACCGGCGTAGCTCAGGATGCTGACGCCGAGGCCGAGGCGGGCCGACTGGGGGACCCAGAACATCATGCTCCGCACCGGCTTGCCGGCCAGGTAGATCTCCTGCCGCGGGCCCGGCACGTTGGTCATCACCGCCGTCGCCTTGGTGCCGAAGACCTTGATCGCGGTGCTCTCGACCTCGGGGCTGGCGGCGCCGAGCGCCTGCAGGACGGCGAAGGCCACCACCGCCTCGGTCGAGCCCTTGATGGCGTCCATGCGTCGCTTGAGCTCGGCGATCCGCTCCCGCCAGTCGACGATGCCGACCGGCAGGGCGAGGAAGACCAGGCCGAAGCGGTTGCCGAGGTCCACCCAGGGTCGCTCCGGCCGCAGGTTGACCGGGATGACGGCGCGCAGGTCGAGACCGCCCACCTCGCCGCCGCGGCGGACGATGTAGCGGCGGAGGGCGCCGGTGACGCCGGCCAGGAGCACGTCGTTGACGGTCGCCCCGACGCTGTGGGAGAAGCGCTTGACCTGCTCGAGGGGCAGGACCTGGGACCACGCGCACCGCTTGGCGGTGCGGAGCGGGCCCTTGAAGACCGTCACCGGGTCGGGCGGCATGGTCACCAGGCGGCCCAGCACGCCGGCGGCGCTGACGCCCTCGGCCGCCATCTCCGCGGCGCGGGCGGGGAGGCTCTCCACCCCGTCCTCGACCAGGTTCCCGGTCAGCTTGCGCACCGAGCGGAGGGCGTCGTTGACGACCTCCGGCAGCCACAGGCCGGCGGCCGGCTGGCGCCGCCGGCGCCGCGGCTGCGGCCGCACCGCGTCGGGGCTGCCGGGCACGTCGTCGGTCATGCCGAGCAGGACCCGCACCAGGGCGATGCCGTCGGCGATGCAGTGGTGGATGCGGGCGATGACCGCGCACCCGCCGCGGTAGTTCTCGACGAACTGGAACTGCCACAGCGGCTTGGAGTGGTCGAGCGGGGTGCTCATCATCTGGCTGACCATCTCCTGCAGCTCGGCCTTGCCCCCGGGTGCGGGCAGGGCCATGCGGTAGAGGTGGGCGTGGAGGTCGAAGTGGCGGTCGTCGGCCCAGCGGGGGCGGCCGAGGGGCAGCCGCGACTCGACCACCCGCTGCCGGAAGCGCTCGTAGCCGAGGAGGCGGTCCTCGATCACCGCCTTCAGCCGGCGGTAGTCGATCCGCTCGTGGAAGGACATCACCGCCGTGATGATCATCAGGTTGGTGCGGTCCTCCATCCGCAGCCAGGCGGCGTCGACGTTGGACAGGGGCTCGGAGCGCGCCATCTCGGTCCCTCCCTCGCGGACCCGCGGCCGCCAGCGGTCACGCGGACATCGAAGCGATGGGTCAACTGTAGCAGAGGAGGGCCGGCGCGAGGGCGGTCAGCGGCTGCCGCCGGTCAGCTGCGGCAGCTCGGCCGGCTCGTCGAACACGGTCCACAGCTCCGGCGGCAGGGCGGTCAGCGCCGGCGGCAGCGCCGGCTCGCGGTCGACGGCCGCGACCCGGCGCAGGGCGATGAGCTGCACCTGGCCCGGGAACCGCCCCGCCAGCTCGGCGTACACCGCCCCGTCCTGCTCGCCGGTGTCGCCGACGAGGACGAAGCGGCGGCCGGGGTAGGAGCGCATCAGGGCGTCGATGGCGGGCAGCTTGAAGCGGGCCGGGTCGGCCAGCAGCTCCCGGCTCGAGCGGTCCTTGAGCCGCACCGCACGGAGGTGGACCGAGCCGGCGGGGAAGCCCTCGGCGGCGAGGAAGTCGGCGAGCGCCGGGTAGAGCTGCCAGGGCGAGGCCGAGACGTAGTGCAGCTCGGCCCCGGCAGCTGCCCAGGCGCGGTACAGCTCTGGCATGCCGGGCACCGGCCGGAATGGGCGCAGGAAGGTGTTGGCGAGGAGCTCGCCGCGGTCCAGGACGTTCGTGTCCTTGATCGTGTCGTCGATGTCGCTGACGATCGACAGCCCCTGCGGCCCGACCAGGCTGGCCCAGCTCTCGACGCGGCGACCGTCGCCCTCGGGCAGCACCGCGGTCACCGCC
>CAYTJW010000474.1:0-4860 GCA_964438135.1 uncultured Thermoanaerobaculia bacterium | reverse complement strand
GCTGCCGCACGCAGCCAGCCGCTGCCCCGCGACCTGCAGGGCCGCGGGGTCACGGTCGAGCCCGAGGAGCCTGAAGCCCGGCGCCGCGGCGAGCAGGGCCGCCGCGTGGCCGCCCGCCCCGACGGTGGCGTCGACCAGCAGGCCCGGCGCCGCCGGAGCCAGGTGGGACACCACCTCGGAGCACAGCACGGGCACGTGGAGGGCAGCCACCCCGGCACCCCATCACAGCTCCAGCACGGCGAGCTCCTCGAGCTCCTCATCGCTGAGCGACGTCTCCTTGAGGACGGCGGCCGCGCGGTCGCGACGGGTGATGGCGAGGTGGTTGGTCCGCCCCGCGATCACCACCTCGCCCTGAAAGTCGACCATGTCGCGGAGCATGGCGGGCACCAGCAGGCGGCCGTGGTCGTCGACCTCCACCAGCTGACCGTAGCTCAGGCGCTCCTTGAGCTTGCGCACCGCGATGGTGTTGGGCTTGGCCAGCAGCCGTTCCTCGTACACCTCCCACACCGGCAGCGGGTACAGGAGCAGCTCGTGGGGGAAGATGGAGCAGACGTAGACCTCACGGCCGTAGCCGGCGACGAGCTGCTCCAGCAGCCGCGCCGGCAGCTTGACCCGACCCTTGTCGTCGATCGTCGCCGGGAAACCGCCGCGGAAGCGCTCCACCTTCCCCCCTCAAGAAGGCGTCACGGAGAGGAGATCCGGTGCTCTGTCCCACCTCTCCCCCCAATGCCCCACTTCTGACCACCCCATCATCCACCGACGCGGGGGGTGTGTCAAGCGGCTGAGGGGCGTCCCTCCACCCGGCTCGTAGGCGTACCCGTACCCGTGCCCGTACCCGACAGGAGCGCGCCAGGGTCAGCCGTCGCAGCCTCCATGCCCGCGTCGATCCCGCTTCGGAGGTGGCGGGCGAGAGACATCGGGTACGGGTACGGGTACGGGTACGGGTCCGAGAGCGGACGGCTACCGCACCCGGCTCGGTCGCAGCGCCAGACGGAAGGTCAGCCAGAGGATCTTGAGGTCGAGGCCGAGGCTCCAGTTCTCGATGTAGTAGAGGTCGTGCGCGACCCGCTGGCGGATCGAGGTGTCGCCGCGCAGGCCGTTGACCTGCGCCCAGCCGGTGAGGCCACTGCGGACGCGGTGGCGGGTCATGTACTCGGGGTAGCGGGCGCGGAAGCGCTCCACGAACTCGGGCCGCTCCGGCCGCGGGCCGACCAGCGACATGTCGCCCAGGAGGACGTTGAGGAGCTGCGGCAGCTCGTCGAGGTTGGTGCGGCGGAGCCACTCCCCCACCCTCGTCACCCGCGGGTCGCGGTTGCGGGTCCAGCCCGGCTGGCCGCTCACCTCCGCGTCCTCGCGCATGGAGCGGAACTTGTAGAGCGTGAAGGAGCGCCCGTCCAGGCCGGTGCGGACCTGGGAGTAGAACGCCGGCCCGCCGTCCTCGCGCTTGATCAGCCAGGCGATCAGGGGCAGCAGCCAGCCGGTCAGGAGCAGCAGGCCCAGCGCCCCGGCCACGTCGAAGCCGCGCTTGACGAGCTGGTTCCAGCCGTACAGGGGGGAGTGGGTGAGGTTGATGACGGGCAGGCCGTCGAGGTCCTCGATCCCCGCCCGCAGCATGGCGTACTGGAGCAGGTCAGGCACCACCTTGACCTCCACCATCTGCTGGCCGGCGCGGCGGATGAGCTGGGCGGTGCGGTGGTGGGCGGCGAGGGGCAGGGCCAGGACCACCTGGTCCACCTGGTGGGAGACGAGCACGGCCTCGAGGTCCTGGGTCGTGCCGAGCACTGGCAGGCCGGCGATCTGCCGCTGCTGCTTGCCCGGGTCGTCGTCGAGGAGGCCGACCACGACGATGCCGTCCTCGCGGTGGGACTGGAGCCGCTCGGCCACCTCCCGGCCGAGGTCGCCGGCGCCGACCACCAGCACCGACTCGCGGCTCGAGTGGAGGATGCGGGTCAGGACCACGCCCACCAGCCAGCGGCCAGCGGCGGTCAGCGCCAGGTCGACGAACGCGAACAGGGTCAGGACGACGCGCGAGTAGGTGAAGTCGGGCGGGCGGTAGAAGGTCAGGCCGGCGGTGAGGAGGAGGGTGGCGAGGAGGATGGCCGCCACCAGGCGGCCGACCTCGTCGGGGGAGAAGCGGCTCCTGCGCCGCTGGTACAGCCCCTGGAACGAGAACACCAGCGGCCACATCACCGCCACCACCGGCACCAGGCGCAGGTACATCTGGAAGTCCGGCACGCCCTTGGTCACCGGCAGGACCTCGACCTCGAAGCGGAGCCAGTAGGCGAGCAGGACCGCGGCCGCCGCCGCCAGCGCGTCGCCCGCCACCAGCAACGGGGTGCGCAGCTGCCGCCGCCGCGTGATCACGCCAGCACCTTGCCGAAGCCGACCCGGTCGAGCAGGAAGCGCAGGCGGAGCAGGAAGCTGTCGCGCGAGAACACCTCGGCCCGGTGGCGCAGCTGCTCGACCGGCCAGGGGCGCTCGAGCACCCGCCGGGTGGCGTCGGCGAGGGACTCGACCGAGGACTCCCCGGCCAGCTCCCCCTCCGCCCCCGACCGCACCGCGTCCGCGGTGCCCGAGGCCTGGAGGCCCACCACCGGCGTGCCGCAGGCGAGCGCCTCGACCGTGACCATGCCGAAGTCCTCGACGTTGGGGACCAGGAGCGCCGCCGCCCGCCGGTAGGCTGCCCGCAGCTCCTCGCGCCCGACCCAGCCGAGGAAGCGGACGTCGGCGCCGCGCGCCTCCCGCCGCAGCGCCCCCGAGCGCGGTCCGGTGCCGATGACGTCCAGCCCACGGCCGACCCGCTTCGCCACCGCCACTGCCACCTCCACCCGCTTGTACGGAACCAGGGCCGCGACCGTCAGCAGCCGGTCACCGCGCCCGTCGCCGGGGCTCGCGGCGGGGGTGAAGAAGCCGGTGTCGACCGGCGGCGGCACCACCTCCGCACTGCGGTTCCAGTAGTGCTTGATGCGCCACGCGACCAGCCGCGAGTTGGCGACCAGGCGGTCGACCCGGGCCGACGAGACCATGTCCCACTGGCGCAGCCGCGACAGGCGCGACTCGAAGAGCGGGTACAGCAGCCGCGGCAACCGCTCCAGGTACGGCCCGCGCTGGTCCCAGGCGTAGCGCATCGGGGTGTGGACGTAGCTGAGGTGGAAGGCGCCGGGGGGCGGGATCACGCCCTTGGCGACGCAGTGGCTGGACGAGATCACCAGGTCCGTTTCGGGGAAGGTGAAGCTCTCGATCGCCGCCGGCATCAGCGGCAGCAGGTGGCGCCAGCGCCGGCCACCGAGGGACAGCGGCTGCAGCCAGGAGGTGTGGATCGGGTGCGCCTCGAGCGCCGCCACCACCGTCCCCGGCCGGTGGACCAGGGTGTAGATGGGGGCGTCCGGGAACAGGTTCGCGATCTCGTGCAGCACCCACTCGCCGCCGCGCATGCCGGTGAGCCAGTCGTGCACCAGGGCGACGCGCGCTCTCACGCTGCCCCCAACGCCTGGCGGTAGACCTCGACCGTCGACTCGACGGCGCGCCCCCAGGTCAGGCTCTCGGCCCGTCGCCGACCGGCCTCCGCCATCCGCCGCCGCAGCGGGTCGTCGACCAGCACCTGCTCGAGGGCCGCCGCGATCTCGTCGACGTCGAGCGGGTTGACCAGCCGGGCCGAGCCCTCGCCCACCTCCCGCATCGCGCCGACATTGGCGGTGACCACCGGCAGGCCGGCCCGCATCGCCTCCAGCACCGGCAGGCCGAAGCCCTCGTAGAGCGCCACGTGCAGCAGCACCGCCGACAGGTGGTACAGGCAGCGGAGGTGAGCGAAGGGGATGCGGCCCAGGCAGCGGACCCGCTCGGCCAGGCCCAGCCGGGCCGCGCGCCGGGCGATGGGGTGGTCGGGACCGGGGCCGCCGACCATCACCAGCTGACCGGGCAGGCGGTGGCGCCGGCGGGCCAGGTGGTAGGACCGCAGCACGACGTCCAGGTTCTTGTGGGGCTTGTCGTTGCCGACCACCAGCACGAGCGGTGGGCGGAGGCCGTAGGCCGTCTTGACCTGCTCGATCTCCGCCGCCGGCGGCCGGCTGGCGAGCTGCTCGTCGGCCCCGTTCGGCACCACCACCAGCCGCTCCGGGTCGGCGCCGAACAGGGCGATGAGGTCCCTCCTGGAGGCGCGGGACACGGTGATCACCCGCCGCGACCGGCGCAGCGCCGCGCCCATCACCACCCGCAGGTAGGCGAGGGCGAGCAGCCGCCGCTGGCGCGGCGGGTAGAACAGCTGGATCACGTCGTGCACCGTGACCACGGCCGGGCGGGGTGAGACCAGCGGCACGGCGTAGTGGGGGAAGTGGACCAGGTCGGCCCGCTCCTTCAGCAGGGTCAGGGGCAACCGGGCCTGCTCCGCCGCCGAGTAGCCTCGCGCCGCCACCGTCACCAGCCGGGCCCGCGGCGCGAGGTGGGCGGCGCGCTCCTCGTGACCGCTGCGCAGCAGCAGGGTGAGCTCGAGGTCGGGTCGCTCGCCCAGACCCCGCAGCAGGTGGCTGACGTAGCTGCCGATGCCGTAGTCGGTCAGCTTGCGCGCGTCGAGCAGGACCCTCGTCCCCACGCCGCCATTGTAGGCGGTCCGCGGCGCGGGCGGGGCGGCGGGAGGGCATCGGGTACGGGTACGGGTACGGGTACGGGTACGGGTACGGGTACGGGAAACAGCCGAGGCCGCCGATCGGTAGGGGTTTGAACCGTATACTGGGCCGCGATGGCCTCGCTCCGCTTCGCGATCGGCCTGTGGGCCGCCCCGCTGGCCTTCGCGGCCGTGTCCGCGGCGGCGGTGCGGGCCGGCCGGGCCGAGCCCGGGCCGGCCCTGGCGGCGGCCCTGGTGGC
>CAYTJW010000473.1:0-4866 GCA_964438135.1 uncultured Thermoanaerobaculia bacterium | reverse complement strand
TGGCCGTCGCCATCTCGGGCCGGCTGGGCGGGCATGCCGAGCTGTTGAGGGCATGGCTCGAGGCGATGAAGACGCGGTTGGTCGGTTGACCGCCTGCGAGTGTGGCCCCTCCGGCACACCGGGGACCGCGCGGCGGGAGCCGCGCATCGCGCTCCCGTGGACCGCGCGCCTCCAGGCGCGCATGCGTTGCCGTGGCGAATGGGGCCGGGAGCGGGCGTGGAGGCCCGCGGTCCGTGCGCCGTGGCGGTTGGGGGGCGTGCCGCCCCCAGTTCCGCGCGGCGCTTGCCGCGCAAGAGCTTCGGTGGAGAAAGGGCAAGCATGAACGCAACACCGCAGCCGGTGCCGCACACACCTCTCGAGGCCATGCTCGTCTCGGTCGGGGGCTCGCCCGAACCCGTGGTGGCGAGCATCTCCCGTCAGCGGCCCAAGCGGCTCATCCTGTTCGTGTCGCCAGGGAGCCGCGCGTCCGCGGAGCAGGACGTACTGCCGGCTCTGCCCGCGGACTACCGCTACCTGGAGATCGCGTGGATCGAGACGCCTTCTGCCGAGTTGCTCGACGAGTCCTACGCGACCCTGCGCCACGAGCTCGGCCTTCTCCTGCCACGCT
Organism: uncultured Thermoanaerobaculia bacterium; assembly: GCA_964438135.1. Lineage (GTDB taxonomy): Bacteria > Acidobacteriota > Thermoanaerobaculia > Thermoanaerobaculales > Sulfomarinibacteraceae > CAYTJW01. The sequence continues at coordinate 4,259 of CAYTJW010000473.1, read as the reverse complement.
GGCAGGTGCCCTGGACCGACCTCAGGGCTGACTTCACTGGCGGAACCAAGGTCATGTCGGCCGCTGTGGTGCTCGCGCTGGCACCTCTGGGTGTCTCCTTCTCCTACGTCGGTTCGATCGACTCGACTGCGCGCGACAAGGGAGGGCTGGGGGTGGTCGTGTCGGGCAAGGAGAAGGTCCTCTGGGAGCCCAACCCATGGGGTCTGCTGGCTCTCGACCGGATTCGCGAGGCGATGGCCCTGGTGGGCCAGGGGCGCTTGCAGGCGGCGGACGCGGTGCTGCCGGAGCGGGGAATGGGGCGAGCAATGCACCTGGTCGAGAGCCTGCGGCTCGTGCTCCGCGGGTTGGCGGAGTGGGACCGGCAGCGGTATGCCGAGGCGTGGGAAGCGCTCGAGACTGGGGTGGAGGATCTGAGCAAGGTGCTGGCCCTGGCCGCAACGCCAGCTCAGACACGCTTTCTCGATGAGTGCCGGTCGGCGTTGGCGGCTCTTCGAGCCGTACACGGCGAGTGGAAGCGATTCACCGAGGCGCTGCAGGCACCGCCCTCCACGCGCCACCTGCACACCGGGCGGTTTCAGGGGCTCGACGGTCGCGCCATTCCCCTGGACCTGTGCGCAGCGGCTGTCCGGCGAGCCGAGCTCGGCGACGATGCCGAGGACGGCGTGATGCTCCTGTATGCGGCGATCGAGAAGCTCGCCAAGGGTCGCCTGCTCGCCTGTCACGCCCTCGACAGCTCGCGAATCCCAACGGCTCGGCTCGGCGGCCTCGAACTTGAGTTCGCGAGGAAGTACGGCCACCCGCTGGAGTCGGGGTGCGTCCAGCTGCCGCTCAACGCCTCGTTTCAGCTGTTGCGCGAGCTCGGGGACGAAGTGGGGCAGCGGTTTGCAGATCACGAGCCAGCGATCCGGGACCTCCTGTCGGCACGCAACTACTGCTGGCGGGAACATGGCTACAGCCATGTGCAGCGCTCCACGTTCGACAGCCTCCTGCCGCGAGTACTGAGCTTCATCGGCGCGGAGCGGGACGCCCTGGTCCGCTTCCCGGACGGCCTGGGGTGGTAGCGGAGCGAATCGCTGTCAGCCGTCAGATCGGGCCGGGCTTTCACTGGCGGCCCCGCGTTGGAAGCCGCGCCCGCGTCGCCGCCACGATGGTGAGCGTCCCTGGAGACCCGCGGCCTGTGCGCCGCGGCGGTTCGGGTCTGTGCCGCCCCGAGGACCGCGCGCCTCCAGGCGCGCATGCGTCGCCGAGGCGAATGGGGTGGGGAGCGGGCCTGGAGGCCCGCGGTCCGTGCGCCGCGGCGGTCGGGGGGCGTGCCGCCCACCTGGTCCGTGCGCCGCGGCGGTTCGATGGAGGGTCAGGATGAGCGAGCGTGAGCACCGGGGGTGGCACAGTCGGGGGTACCTGCCCCACCTCGATGCCGGCGAGATCGTGCAGGCGGTCACCTTTCGCCTGGCCGACTCGCTCCCGCGCGAGGTGGTTGGCCTGCTGCGGGAGGAGGCGGAGCGGGAAGGTGGCAGCGAGCAGCTGCGGGCCCGGGTCGCGTCGCTCCTCGATGGCGGTCACGGCCGCTGTGTGCTGCGGCAAGCCTGGGCGGCGGCCATCGTCGAGGACGCCCTGCTGCGGTTCGACGGCGAGCGGTACCGTCTTGTGGCATGGGTGGTCATGCCGAACCACGTGCACGTCGTCCTGCGGTGCGAGGCGGGTTGGCCGGTGGGCGGGGTGGTCCGTTCCTGGAAGTCCTTCGTCGCCCGGCGGGTCAACCAATGCCTCGGCCGCTCGGGTCGCTTGTGGCACCCGGACTACTTCGACCGGTTCATCCGCGACGAGGGGCACCTGCGGCGGACAGTCGCCTACGTGCACGACAACCCGATCAAGGCCGGTCTCGTCGCCCGGGCAGAGGACTGGCCATACTCGAGCGCTCGTCTCATGAAGGACGATGGTGCGACCTGAGTCGTTGCCCCTCGGACCGCGCGCCTCCAGGCGCGCATGCGTTGCCGAGGCGAATGGGTTGGGGAGCGGCCTGGAGGCCCGCGGTCCGTGCGCCGTGGCGGTCGGGGGCCGTTCCGCCCCGAGGACCGCGCGCCTCCAGGCGCGCATGCGTTGCCGAGGCGAATGGGTTGGGGAGCGGGCCTGGAGGCCCGCGGTCCGTGCGCCGTGGCGGTCGGGGGCCGTGCCGCCCCGAGGACCGCGCGCCTCCAGGCGCGCATGCGTTGCCGAGGCGAATGGGGTGGGGAGCGGGCCTGGAGGCCCGCGGTCCATTGCTTCGCGGGGGGGCTGGCCGTGTGCCTCGGTTGGACCGCGCGCCTCCGGGCGCGCATGCGTCGCCGAGGCGAATGGAGCTGGGAGCGGACCTGGGGACCCTGGGTCCCAGGGAAGGGGGTGAACCGTGAACCAGGTTGTCGAGCAGATCGCCGTCCTGGCGCAGACCGACCGCGCCGCGGCCCGCGCCGCGCTGGAGCCGTTGGTGCGGGCTGCCCCGGCAATCCACGACGTCGCCTACCACCTGGCCCTGGGGCACGCCGCCGAGGAGCTGGGAGCGTGGCGCTGGGCGCAGGCCGCCTACGGCCTGGTGCTGCGAGACGACTCCAGTCACCCGGAGGCCCTCCTGCGCCTGGCCGAGATCGCTGCCGAGCAGGGCGACCTGGAGCGCGCGGCCATCCAGCGCGAGAGGCTGGCCGACGCGCGGCCCGAGGACCACGGCAACCTGCTCGAGCTGCGCTCGCTCTACCACCGCCTCGGCTGGGAGGAGCAGAAGCGGCGGGTGGAGTCGACCCTCGCTGCCGCTGGCGTCCGCCTCGAACCTGCGCCGCCGGTCGAGGTCGAGGTCGAGGTCGACGAGACCCAGCCTGGGTCCGGCGAGCGCGAGACGCTCGACGTGGCGGTGGTGGTCAACCCGTCCGACGCCGAGGTGGCGCGCTTCCTGGCCCTCTTCTCAGGCCGCGAGGAGGTGCACGCCCGGCAGTGGTTCTCGCCCCGCAAGGGGGTCGGCGGCTACACCCCGGTCGAGGAGCCCATCACCGCCCGGCTGGTCCGGCAGCACCTGTTCGGCGACGTCACCCTCGGCGTCTACCCGATCCGGCTCGACGGCACCTGCCTGTTCTTCGCCGTCGACCTGGACCTGACGCGCTCCGCCATGGACTGGGCCCGGCGCGGCCGGGAGGAGGCGGCCAAGGTCCGAGGCGACCTCCGCACCTCGCTCGACACCGTGACCCGGCGGTGCCGCGAGCTGGGTCTCGAGCCCCTGGTCGAGGACTCCGGGTTCAAGGGCTACCACCTGTGGTTCTTCCTGGCCCAGCCGGAGCGCGCCGAGGTCCTGCACGGCGTGGTCCGGGCCCTGAAGCCACGCCTCGAGGAGGGGCTGCCCGGCGGCGTCGACCTCGAGCTGTTCCCCAAGCAGGCGCGCCGCAGCGGCCCGGCCGGGCTCGGCAACCTGATCAAGCTGCCGCTCGGCGTCCACCGCCGCACCGGCCGGCGGGCCTGGATCCTCGCCGGCGACCTCCAGCCGGCCGCGCGTCCCTTCGAGCTCCTGGCCACGGCCCGCCGCCTCTCCCACCGCGAGCTGATGGCCCTGGCTGACCGCCTCGGAGAGGACGGTCGCCCGGCGGGCGCCGAGGCCGGCGCGGAGGCCGCCGCCTGGGAGGCGACGCCGCCCTCGCCGTCGCCCGACAGCCGGGTGGCCCCGCCCGAACCGCCGGCCTGGACCGAGGCCGACTTCAGCGCTCACCCGGTGCTGGTCCACATCCTCGCCCGTTGCGCGGTCGTGGCGGAGCTGGCCCGCCGCGCCGTGGAGCACCGTCACCTCGACAACGACGAGGTGGTCGTGCTGCAGCAGGTGCTCGGTCACACGCCGGGAGGGGTCGCGGCGTTCAACTACCTCCTCGGCCGCTGCCCGGGGGTGGGCGAGGGGCGGCTGCTCAAGTCGCCTCTGCGCGGCAACCCGATCTCGTGCCCGCGGGTCCGTCAGCGCCTGCCGCACGTCACCTCCCGTCTGGCCTGCAGCTGCCAGTTCGACGCCGCCGTCGACCACTACCCCAGCCCGGCCCTGCACCTGCGCGACGCGCCTCCCTTGAGCGACGTGCCGGCCTCGCCTCCGGCCACGGCCGGCCCCGAGGAGCTGGCACGCCGCTACCTGGCCCTGCGCGACCGCGTCGAGGCGCTCAAGCGCGAGCTCGCCGACCTCGAACGGGCCACCGCGGCGGCGCTGCGCTCGGCCGGCGGCGCGGTCGCCCTGGCCGAGGGCGAGCTGCGCCTCGAGCTGC
>CAYTJW010000472.1:0-4872 GCA_964438135.1 uncultured Thermoanaerobaculia bacterium | reverse complement strand
GGGGGCAGGCCGCCCCCCGCTCCGGGGCCCCGCGGGGCTCCCGCCCCCGCACCCCCCGGGGGGCCCCCGGGCGGGGGGGCCGGGGGCGGGGGGCGGGCGGCGCCCCGACCGCTCGCGGGGGCGACGGGGCCGAGGGCGGGTGACCGGCGCCCGGCCGCCGGGAGCGCGCCGGGCGCGGCCTTGCCCGGTGAGCCCGGCCCTTCCTACCGCCCCCGCCTCACCGCGGCGATCTCCCTGACCGCCTCGACCGCCCGGTCGACGTGCTCCTCGGTGTTGAAGGGCCCGATCCCGAAACGGACTGCCCCGTGAATCCGGTCCGTGCCGAGGTGCTCGTGCACCATCGGCGTGCAGTGCAGGCCGGTGCGGCAGGCGATGTTGTGGTCCACGTCCAGCATGGTGCCGGTGTCGGCGGCTTCCAGGCCGTCGACGTTGAACGACAGGACACTGATCCGCTCCTTGCCGCGGACGTCGTCGGCGCAGTAGACGGTGACGCCCTCGGTCTGCCGCAGACCGTCGCGCAGCCTGCGCCACAGGCCCATCTCGCGCGCGTGGAGGGTGTCCATGCCCTGGGCGAGGACCCAGCTCACGCCGGCGTACAGGCCGGCGATGCCGGGGAGGTTGGGGGTGCCGTACTCCATGCGGTAGGGGTACTCGTCGAGGTGGTGGCGCTGCGCGCTCCTGACGCCCGTGCCGCCCGCCCGGGTGTGGCGGATCTCGACCCCGTCGCGCACGCACATGCCGCCGATGCCCATCGGTCCCATCAGGCTCTTGTGGCCGGTGAAGCAGATCACGTCGGCGCCCGTCCCGTCGAGGGTGACGGGCACGACGCCCGCGGTCTGGCTGACGTCCAGGATGAGGTGCGCGCCGCGCTCGCGGCAGGCCCTGCCGACCGTGGCGACGTCCTGCAGCGTGCCGATGACGTTGGAGCCGTGGTTCAGCACGACCGCCTTCGTGCCCGGGGCGATCCGGTCGACGACCTTCGCCGGGTCGAGGTAGCCGTCCTCCTCGAAGTCGACCCAGTCGACGCGCACCCCCCGCTCCTGCTCCAGCATCCAGAGCGGGCGCAGGGTGGCGTTGTGCTCCAGGTGCGACGACACCACGTGGTCGCCCGGCTCGATCAGCCCGAAGATGGCGAGGTTGAGGGCGTCGGTGGAGTTGTAGCCGAAGACGAGGCGGTTGGGGTCGGTGCCGCCGAACAGGGTGCACAGCAGCTTGCGCGTCCGCTCGACGAGCGAGCCGGCCTCCAGGCAGAGGTCGAACCCGCTCCGCCCCGGGTTGACGCCGTAGCGGCGGTAGTGGAGGTCCATGGCGACGTAGACCTCCTCCGGCTTCGGGAACGACGTCGCACCGTTGTCGAGGTAGACCAGGTCGGTCATGTCGTGGGCCCCTCCCCGGCGCGCGGCGGGCCGGCCACGACCAGGGCGTCGGCCACCATCTCCGCGACCGTCTTGATCTGGACACCGAGCTTGTACTCCCGGTTGAGCTCCATCAGCTGGTCGATGCAGTTGTGGCAGGGGGCGACCACCACCTGGGCGCCGGTCGCCGCGATCTGCTCCGCCTTCATGCCGCCCGCGCGGATGCGCCGGTCCCGGTAGGCGGCCATCGCCAGCTGGCCGCCGCCCCCGCCGCAGCAGAAGTTGTGCTCGCGGGCCGGGGCCATCTCGACGAAGTCGCTCACCACCCGGCGCAGCACCCGCCGCTGGGGCTCGCAGATGCCACCGTGGCGGACCAGGTTGCACGGGTCGTGGAGCGTGGTCCGCTTGGCGTTGCGGCGCGGGTCCACCTGGATGCGGCCCTCCGCCAGGTACTCGTCCATCACCTCGAGCACGCTCCGGAGAGGGAACGGGTAGGCGCGCCGGAGCCACTCCGGCCCCTCCCAGCGCGCCGCGCCGAAGCCGTGGCCGCACTCGCCGATCACCAGCGTGCGGCAGTCGAGCCTGGCCATGGCGTCCACCAGGCTCTGCGTGATCCGGCCGGCCTGGGCGTCGTTGCAGCTGAACAGGCCGTAGTTGGTGAGGTCCCAGCCGCTGTCGCTCGCCAGCGTCCAGTCCTCCCCCGCCGCCCAGAAGACCTTGGCGCTGGCCTGCAGGCTCAGGGGGAAGAACTTCGGCTCGCGCGGGTTGACGGTGAAGAGCAGCTTGGCGCCGTGCCGGTCGAGCGGGATCCTGGCGCCGGGGTCGCCGGTCTCGAGCTGCAGCTCCTCCTCGATCCACTGCACGGTCTCCACCCAGTCGCGCTGCGGGATCGCCATGTTGTTGCCGTGCTCGAGGCTGTTGTCGACCGTCGCCTGCAGGTCGTCGGGCACCAGGTCCATGGCGGCCAGCGCCGCGCGGGCGGCGCGGAAGACCCGCGGCAGGCCGATGCCGACGGTGCAGTTGAGCGAGCAGCGACCGCACAGCGAGCAGCGCCCGAACACCGCGTCGAGCCAGGCGCGCACCATCTCGTGGTCGAAGCGCCGCGCGCCCGCGAGGCCGGGAGCCCACCGGCCGACGGCGGTGAAGTGCCTGCGGAAGACGGCCGCGATGTGGGCGAGCCTGGCCGCCGGCACGTTGTCCAGGACCGGCTCGGTGCGGAAGTAGTGGCAGCTCTCGGCGCACAGGCCGCAGTGGACGCAGGAGTGCAGGGAGGTGGCCTCCGCCGCCCCGAGCTTCGACCGGAACGCGGCCAGGCCGCGCGCGAGGTCGGCCCCGGTGAGCGCGTCGATCCTCGCCTCCAGGCTCGTGGTCCCGCCCATCGTCCCCACCTACGTCCGGCTCGGCGGGAGCACGCCGCGGTAGCCGAAGAACGCGCCGAGGTGAGCGCGCGCGCTGAAGAAGAGGAGGCAGTGGCGGATCTTGCCGAGCGGCAGGTAGAGCAGCAGCAGGGTGGCCGCGACCAGCCACGCGCTGCGTGCCGCCGGGGCGAGCAGCGAGGCGCCCGCGAGGGCCGCGAACAGGGTCGAGAGCAGGTTGGCCAGGTAGTCGTCGGCCGTCGACAGGCCGCGCAGGCGAGGCGTGGCGACCCGCTTGGCGAGCAGGGCCAGCCCGCCGAGGGTGCCGATCGTCGTGGCCGCGCCGCCGAGCCAGAGGGCCGGGGCCGGCAGCTCGGCGGCGACGACCCTCGCGGCCAGCAGGCCGAGCGCGGCGAAGACGCCGAGGTGGAGAGCGACCCCCGCCAGGTACGACGGCAGGTGCATCCTCACGCTCTCCTTGGCCTGCGGCAGCATGGCGGTGGTGAAGGCGTAGCGAACGCCGGCGGCCCGGTCGCCGGCCGGCCGGGCGAACAGGGCCCGGCTGCCGTAGGCGCGGGTCTGCAGCCGGATGGCGACCAGGCCCGCGACGGCCCAGGCCGCGCTGGCCGCCACGGCGACGTCGAGCGGGCTCACCACCGCCCTCGCCTAGACGCAGCCGTCCGGCTTGGGCAGGCCGGCGAGCTTGCACGCGCCCTTGGCCGGCCCGCTCGGGAACAGCTCGTAGACGGTTTTCAGGGGAATGCCGACCGTCTTGCAGATGGAGCGCACCATCGGCGCCGCCTGGTGCTCGAGGAAGTGCTGGCGGATGAAGCGGATCACGGCCCAGTGCTGCTCGCTGAGCGCGTCCAGCCCTTCCTCCTGGCGGGCGAGGAGCAGCGCCAGGTCCTCGCTCCACGCGCTCGGGTCGACGAGAAAGCCCTCCGGGTTCAGCTCGATGCTGGTGCCGCGGAAATCGATGGTCGGCATCGCCCCTCCGACGCGGCCCCGTGGTCGGCCAGGGCCGCTCCGACGGTCATCGTGGGTGGAGGCCATGGGGTATTGTGTGCATGACAATGTGGCTCCCCGACCTCGCCGACTCGCGGCAACCGATCTACCTCGCGATCGCCGACGCGATCGCCGACTCCGTCCGCAGCGGTCGGTTGCGTCCCGGGCAGCGGCTCCCCACCTGTCGACTCCTCGCCGACCTCCTCGGCGTCAACGTCAGCACCGTGACCCGAGCCTACCGCGAGGCGGCGCGCCGCCGCCTGGTCGGCGGCGAGGTCGGCCGGGGCACCTACGTGCTCGGCGTGGCCTCGGAGACGGCGCTGTTCGCGCTCGAGCAGCGCCCCGCGGGCGGCGTGGTCGACCTCTCCCCCAACCCGCCGCCGCCGCTCGCGCGCGACCCCGACCTGGCCGAGACCCTGGCCGCCTTCGACGCCCGGTCGTTGGCGCGGCTGCTGCACTACCCCACGACCGCCGACACCCTCCTCCACCGCCGCCACGCCGCCGGCTGGATCGAGCGGCGCGGGGTCGAGGCCGAGCCCGAGAGCATCGTCGTCTGCGCCGGTGCGCAGCACGCCATGGACACGGCGATCGGCGTCTTCCCGGAGCTCGAGGAGATCGCCTGCGAGGCCCTGGTCTACCCGGGGCTCAAGGCCGCGGCGCGCCGCTGGCGACGGCGCCTGCACCCGATGGCCATGGACCGCGAGGGGGTGCTCCCGGAGGCGTTCGAGGCCGCCTGCCGCGGCGGCGTCCGGCTGGCGGTGCTCTCGCCCACGCTGCACAACCCGACCACCGCCACCCTGGGCGAGGAGCGGCGGCGGCGGATCGTCGACATCGCCCGGCGCTGGGACGTGCTGGTGGTCGAGGAGGACGTCTACGGGCTGCTGCCGGACCAGCCGCCGCCGCCGCTCGCCGCCCTGGCCCCGGAGCGGGTGCTGTACCTCACCGGCCTGTCGAAGAGCGTGGCGCCCGGCCTGCGGCTCGGCTACCTGGTTCTCCCGCCCCGCCTGCGCGAGCGCGCGCGCGACACGCAGCACCACACCACCTGGTACGTCTCGCCGATCTCGCTGGCGCTGGGGACGCGCTGGCTGGGGGACGGCACGGCCTGGCGCCGCCTGCTCGCGCTGCGGCGCGAGCTCGCCGCCCGCCATCGCCTGTGC
>CAYTJW010000471.1:0-4882 GCA_964438135.1 uncultured Thermoanaerobaculia bacterium | reverse complement strand
CGCCCTCGAGCGCGCCCGCCAGCCGGCGCCGCCCTGGGGCGCCCTCGCCTGGGCCATCGCCCACGCCGACGCCGGCTCGACCCAGGTCGTCTGCTCCCGAGAGATCGCGCCGCACGCCCGGCTCCTGCTGGCCGGCAGCGACCTGCTCGCCGTGTCCCAGGACGACCCGCGGGCGCCGTCCCTGCCCGGCCCGGAGGTGTGGCTGGTCGGGCGCGAGGAGCTGGTCGGCGCGGCGGAGGTGCTCCACCGCCAGGCCTGGCAGGACGCCCGGCTGCGCCGCCTGACGCGGGCCAACTACCGCGAGTGCACCGTGGCGCGCCGGCCTGCCAACGCCTGGCGGGCGGCCCTGGCCGAGCCGGTGCCGGACTGGACCTGGCCCCTCGCCCGCACGAGGACCCTCCGCCTCGCCCCGGGCAGCAGCCCGGCCAGCGTGCGGGTGACGGTTGCCCGGGGCGCGGTCGAGGTGCGACGAGGCGGCCGGACGCTGCTCGAGGTCGGCGCCGGGTCCTGGGCCGAGCTGTCCCTCGCCCCCACCGCCGGGGGATCGCTCGACCTCGTCCCTGCCGCGCCGGGCACTGCCCTGTCGGCCCGGCTCGGCGAGGGCGCCGCGGGCGACCCCACCGGCAGCACCCGCCTCGTCCCGACCGTCGCCCACGCCGCCGGCGCCGGCGGCTCGACGTGGACCTCGGACCTCGAGCTCGAGAACCCGGAGGCGAGCGCCACCAGCTGCCGGCTGGCCCTGCTCGCGAGCGGGGGCGACCGCGGCTTCGGTGCCGCCATCCTGCCCATCGCGAGCGGTGGCCGGCTGCGACTCGACGACGCCGTGCGCTCGCTGTTCGGCCGCAGCGGCGCAGGGGCCATCGCCGTCGACTGCGACCGAACCGCGCTCCGGCTCAGCAGCACGATGCACCACGCCCTCGCGGGCGGCGAGCGCCTGTCGCTCGACATCCCGCTCGCGACCGCCCGCGACCTGCTCGACCCCCAGCGCCCGGGCGAGGTCGAGGTCCCGTGGCCGGATTCGGGCGGCGACCGGGTCAGGGTCAACCTGGGCCTGGTCAACCCCGGTCGAGCGGTGGCAGAGGTCGTCGCCGCAGCGGCCTCCGCCGGCTCCGGTCGCCCTGCCCTGGCCACCGTGCGGGTCGCGCCCCGCTCCTACGCCGTGGTCCGGCTCGACCGGGCCGCGGCCGGCGAGCGGGTCGCGATCCGGGTGGCGACCCCCGGCGCCGGCGTGCTGGCGCACCTGTCGCTGATCGCCGAGACCTCGGGGCGCTGGACCTACCTGCCCGTGGCCCCGCTCGGGCCGGAGGCTCCCCCTACCGGACCTTGATCGACAGCACCGACAGCATCGTCAGCAGGAAGCCGACGATGACGAAGCGGGCCACCGCCTTGGGCTCGGCGACGCCCTGGAACTTGACCGAGTCGTGGAACGGCGCGCGGTGGAAGAGGCGGCGGCGGAGCAGCCGCTCGCCGACCTTCTGCTGCACCTGGGAGCTCAGCCCCTCGAAGATGAACAGCCCGCCGGCCAGCACCAGCAGCAGCTCCTGCTTGGTGAAGAACGACATCATGGCGATGGCGGCGCCCAACGCCTGCGAGCCGGTGTCGCCCATGAAGACCTCGGCCGGGTAGGCGTTGTACCAGAGGAAGCCGAGGATCGACCCGATCAGGGCCGCGCCGAACACCGCCAGCTCCTCGGCGCCGGGGACGTGCGGGAACAGGTAGTGCCGGGCCAGTGCCGAGCTGCCGATGATGTACGCGAACAGGCCGTAGGTGGCGACGGTCTGGGCGGCGAGGGCGCCGGCCAGACCGTCCATGCCGTCGGTGATGTTGACCGAGTTGACGACGCCGTAGAACACCACCGCCAGGAGCAGGGCGAACAGCAGCGGCTGGAGGTCGAGCACGGCGTGCTTGTGGAAGGGGACGAAGACCAGGGTGCGGAGGGCGGCCGGCACCGGGTTGTGCTCGGCGAGCACGAACAGCAGCGAGAACGGGACGATGAACAGGAAGTGGAGCACGGTCTTGGCCAGCTGCGACATGCCGCGCAGCGACGAGCGCCCGCGCACCTTCTGGAAGTCGTCGAAGTAGCCGACCACGCCGAAGTAGACCAGGCCGACCGCGCAGCAGACCACGATCGGGTTGAAGGTCTCCCGCGGGTGGAGCAGGAAGTCGCCCCAGAGGTAGAACGACACCAGGGTGGTGAGGATCATCAGCACCCCGCCCGCGGTCGGCGTGCCCTTCTTCTCGTCGGCCCTGACCGACAGCATCTGCCCGGCGGTGTCGACGGTGCCCCGCCGGTACAGGGAGACGATCACCCGGTGGCCGAACAGCAGGCTCAGGACCAGCGAGGTGACCATGGCCATGATCAGGCGGAAGGTGACGTAGTCGGTCAGGCGGAAGAAGCCGAGGTGGATGTCGGCCGCGGTCAGGAACTCGAAGATGAGCTTGAGCATCGGTCGGTCCTCTCCCGGTCAGCGCCGGTGCAGCTCGTCGAGCACCGACTTCAGCTGCCTGCGGATGGCGAACTCGGGCCTGAACTCGGAGGTCGTCACCAGGGTCTGCCGCAGGGCGGCCTGCACCCGCTCCCGGGCGACGAGCCGGCCGTTCGCGACCCCCCACAGGATGGCGTCCAGGACCGCCTGCCGCAGCCGCACCCGGCGCGAGGCGAGGAACGGGCGCAGGGCCTCGAGCAGCTCGGCCTCGGGCAGGAACGTGACCGCGGCGCGGATCGCCTCGGCGCGGACGTCGTAGCGCTCCCAGCGCCGCCGCAGCAGGCCGCGGATGACCGCCTGGAGGTCGCGGTCGCCGGCGAGCTCCTGGTGGAACCTCCGGTACAGCTTGACCGCCTCGCGCCGGGTCTCCCAGTAGCCGTCGGCGAGCCCCGTCCGGATCGCCGGCCGGAAGCACTCGTGGAATGCGGCCGCCCGGGCGAAGGCCTCCATGGTGTTGCGGCGCATGAACGGCGGCGACGAGGCGAGCCGCTCGACCAGGAACGGGTAGAGGTCGGCCCGGCGCAGCACGCCGATCAGCTTGACGCCGCGGTTGGCGCGGTCGAAGTCGGTCGCGGTGCGGTACTCGTCGACCTTGGTGCTGTAGAGCTTGTGGTACGGGTCCTGCTCCCAGCCCGCGGTCCGCGCCAGACCGTCGAGGGTCGTGACGACCTGGTCGAACTCGCCCTGGAAGCGGACGATGTCGGGCCGCTCGAGGGGCTCGATCAGGAACGTCACCGGCTCGCGCGCCACGACCCGCCGGATGGCGTCGAGGAAGGTCTGGTGGCAGGAGCGGTCGAGCAGCGTGGCCGCCCTCGCGCCGAGGGCCCGACGGCGGCCCGGGTCCGCGGCCAGTGCCAGGATGGTCGCGGCGAGCTCGCGCGGGTCGACGACGTCGCGGTCGGCGCCCGGGGCGCGCTGCTCGTACAGCACCTCGCACGCCCCCCGCTTGGCGATCGCCACCGCGTTGAGCTCCTGGTGGTCGCCCGGCAGGCCGCGCTTCGGGACGACCAGCGCCGCGGCGCCCAGCGCTTCGATCTCGGCCAGGGTGCCGGCGCCGCCGCGGGTCACCACCAGGTCGGCGGCCCGCTGCCAGCCGACGATCGGGTCGAGGAAGCGGACGCCCCGGTAGAACGGCTGGCCGTCCGCGCGCCGCACGACCAGCTCGTCGCCCACGGTCTCGACCCGCCCCCCGCACGCCTCCTCGAGGCGAGCCCGGGTGTCGGCGAAGGCCGCGTACTCGGCGTCGTCGCGCAGCCCGATCGCGTGCACGACCAGCAGCGACGGGTCCTGCTCGAGCTCCGGCAGGGAGCGGGCGAGGGCCTGGTTGAGGTTGCGCGCGCCCATCGAGCCGCCGACCACCAGCACCAGCGTGCGGTCGGCCGGCAGCCCCAGCTCCTGCCTGGCCGCGGCCGCGCCGCCCGGCGGCGGCTCGAGGAAGGCGGAGCGGACCGGGTACCCCGCCTTGACGCAGCGCCGGCCCCAGAGGAAGAAGACGGTCTCGTCGTAGTTGACGAACACCACGTCGGCGAGCAGCGACGCCAGCTTGTTGAGCAGCCCGGGGACGAGGTTCTGCTCCTCGACGACGATGCAGGCGCCGAGCAGCGGCTTGAGCAGGAAGGCGGCGACCACGGTCGGGGCGGCGGCGTAGCTGCCCGCGACCAGCACCAGGTGGGGGCGGAAGCGGAGCAGCTCCACCGCCGCCTGCAGCGTGCCGAGCGCCAGCCGCGGCAGGGCGCGCGCCTGCTGCAGGCGGGTCGAGCCGGCCATGGGCGCCGACACGACCCGCCGGAACGCGATCTCGGGCTGCTCGCGCCGGCGCCCGACGATGGTCTCCTCGGCCGACCCCGGCATGCCCAGGTACACCGCCCGCTCGACCATCCCGGCCCGGTCGAGGATGCCGAGGATGGCGAGGTTGGGGTAGACGTGGCCGCCGGTCCCGCCCCCGCTCAGGGCGACCCGCAGGCCTCCCGGCCTCCCGTGCTCGTCGGCGACCGTCATCGCGCCCTCCACCTCCGCGCCATTGTAACGATCCCGCGCCGGCAGTTTGCGGGCGGCCGCGGGCGGGGCGCCGCACCGGCGTGGAGTCAGCCAGTCCTTCCTCTGGGGGTCGCTCGAGCTGGTCAGGGACGGGCGGCAGGCTCGCCGGCCCCGGCCGGCGCGCTGGCCCCGATGGTACACTCGACCCATGCCCACCGGAGCTCGGACCCGCGTCGCGGCGTGCGACCGCACGGCCCCCTGACCGTGGTCGTCGCGACGGCCGTCCTGACCCTGCTGGCGGCGGCCGGGCCCTCGTCCGGCCAGCGGGGTCCCGGCGTGGTGGTGGTCGGGGTCGAGCCGGGCTCCGCCGCGGCGAGGGCCGGGGCCGAGGTCGGCGAGGTGCTGCGGTCCTGGTCCCG
>CAYTJW010000470.1:0-4882 GCA_964438135.1 uncultured Thermoanaerobaculia bacterium | reverse complement strand
ACGTGGCCGGGCGGGTGAGCTACCGCTCGGACGGCGACCAGGCGGAGTGGTTTGGGCTGTACGACACCTGGGGCCGCCTGGCGCGGGAGTGGATGCCCTCAGGCGCCGTGGTCGAGCGCACCTTCGATGAGGCCGGCAACGTGATCTCCGAGGAGACGCGCGGGGACCGGGACGGCGACGGCGAGCCGGAGCTCTTGGCCAAGAGCGCGGCCCACTTCACCCTCTCAGGCGAGGTGGACTACGCCGCCACCTGGCTCGCCGAGAGCCCGACGGCGGAGCAGCTCCGCCTCACCCGGCGCCTCCTCGACAGCGCCGGGCGCACGGTCCAGGTCCTCTCCGGCCCGGCCGCGGCGCCGCCTTCTCCCGGCGGGCCGGTGTGGGCCGTGCTGGAGGAGAGCCGGACGCGGCGCGACCTGGAGGTGCTCTACACCCTCAACGACGAGCGGCCGACCCACCGCTTCCTCGGCGGGGTGGCGGGCGACCCGTTCCAGACCGCGGAGCGGGGGGAGGAGTACGACTACCTGCATCCGGGAGGGGACGGTACCCCGCTCCCGTGGCCCTACCTCGTGCAGCAGCTGGAGCGGATGCCCGGCGACGAGGGGCTGCTCCCCACGTCCTGGGCCCGCACCCGCTACGACCAGCAGGGCCGGCCGGTGGAGGAGGAGTCGAGCGACGGCTCGCTCGTCACCACGACCTACGACCGGCTCGGCGGGGCGATCGTGACCTCGACCGGCGCCGGCACCACAACCAGGAGCGCCTTCGACTCCGCCGGGCGGCTCCTCCGCCTCTTCAGGCCTGAAGGCCGCGGCTCGACCGCCTACGCCTACTCGGCCGACGGCCGGCTGCTCGAGGAGCAGGTGGAGGGGGAGGGCCTTCTCCCCCTGCGCTCGACCACGACCCGCTACGAGTCCCCCCTCACCCCGGCCTGGCCGTCGAGCGTCCTCCACCCCGACGGCTCGAGCGAGAGCTTTGGCTACAACCTGGACGGCACGCTCGCCAACCACCACACCCGCGACGGGCTGGACCTCGGCTTCACCTACGACGCCGCGAACCGGCTCCTCGCCGCCACCCCATCGGGCAGCCCCGACCCCGCCGCCCTGCTCCCGCTTGACCCCGGCGAGGGGAGCTACTACGCCCACGATCCGCTGCGCCTGACCGCGGCCGGCCACGACGCCGCCTTCGAAGGCAGCGAGGCGGTGCGCTACGCCGCCTTCGACCTCGAGGGCCGGCCCCTGTCCGAGCAGGTCGGGGCCCGCGGGGCGATGACCTGGGGCTACGACGTCTGGGGGCGGTCCACCGGCCTCGACCTCGCCGAGCTCGGCAGCCTGGCCGGGATCCCCGGCCTTGCGCGCACCTTCGACACCCTGGACCGCCTGACCGGGGTCGGTGACACCACTACACCGGCCTTCGGCGCCGACCTCCTGTGGGGCGGCGGCCGGCTCTACGGGATCACCTCCCGCGGGCCGCTGGCGACGGCCAACCGCCTGACCTACGACCCCGAGACCTGGCAGCTGGCAAGCCTCACCGTCGGCCAGGCGAGCTCGGCCGCAGCGCTCGCCCTCCAGCACCCCTGGGGCGAGCTTGCCTACGGCTACCGCCCGGGCGACGCCGTGAAGGTCGGCCGCACCGCCTCCGGCGCCCTGGCCGGCATGGGGTACAGCCTCGGGCTCGACACCGGCCTCCGCCTGACCACCGTCTACACCGGGCCGGGGAGCCTCCAGGCCAACGACCCCACCGCCGCCCTCGACGCGTTCCATCAGGGTTTCTCCGGGGCCGACGACCTCGTCCACGCCTGGAACGACTCCCAGACGGTCGATGCCCGGCTCGCCTGGAGCGACGCAACCGGCCGGCTCCAGACCAAGAACGGCGAGCCGGTGACCCACGACGCCTCCGGCCGCAGGACCTCGGACGACCGAAACAGCTACAGGCATGACTGGCGGGGGCGCCTGCGCGAGACCACCATCGACGCCACCTCCACCGGCTCCTTCCCGGGCCACCAGGTGCGGTACGAGCAGGACGCGATGGGCCGGCTGCTGCGCCGCGTCCATCTCGGGCCGGACGACGGGTCGGGAGAGCGCCCCTTCGTCGAGCTGCGGGAGTACCTGTGGGAGGGGAGCACCCTCCTCGCCGAGGCCGGCTACGGGTCGGTGGACGGGACGTGGGACGAGCAGTCGGACCTCTTCCTCCGCTGGCGCAAGACCCACCTCCCCGGCCCCTCCGGCGTCGACGACCAGGTCCAGGTGCGGGTGGAGACCTTCCCGCCGCTCGAGCCCTCCGACCGCACCTACGCCTACCTGCGGGACGAGCTCGGCACCGTCCTCGGCCTGGTCGAGGAGGCGGAGGGGACAGGCGGCGAGGAGCCTCAGCTTCTCGTGCGCTACCTCTACACCCCGACCGGCGAGGCGCACGCCGAGAGCGGGCCGGAGCTGCGGGCGGTAGAGCCCGACGGGGACGTGACCGAGGCCGGCGGGCAGACGCAGACGATCACCGACCCCGCCACCCACCTCCCGGGGGCGGTGGCGCTGACCCTCTCCCTGCCGCCCGACCCCGCCAGCCTCGCGGCCGGCGTCGCCTTGAGCGACACCACCTCAGGCGTCAGCCTTATCCAAGGCAGCGACTACGTCGTGGCGGGGGAGGACGGCCACCCCGAGCGCCTCCTCCTCCTGCCGCTTGCAGGCTGGGTGCGGGGCCACGACTACCAGGTGAGCCTCACCACCTCCCTCGCCGACCTCGCAGGCCGCCACCTGGTGCACGCCACGCAGGCGCAGGTGGAGCCGTCAGCCGACGGCTGGATGTCCGCCCACCCGGTCGAGCCCCTCGGCCTGGTGTACGACACCGTGGCTGCCGCGTCCTCCGACCTCGGCGGCCGCTTCCCGGGCGGGAGCAGCTTGCTGTTTCACGGGGCCTGGACCGACCCCGTCACCGGCCTCATGTACCTTCGGGCGCGCTTCTACGACCCCGTCACCGGCACGTTCCTGGAGCCCGACCTCTTTGGGACGCTCGACTCGCTCAACGTGTACTCTGGCCACTCCTGGAACCCGGCGCTGTACACCGACCCGTACGGCTACTGGACGTGGGACCCGGCGAGCGGATACCGCTGGGTTCGTCGGCGGGTAGTCGAGGCAAAGGAGTTCTACTCCTCGAGCGACTCCGTCGCGCTCGACGCCCTGGGCAACACCCTGTCTGACCTCGGTGGCGGAATCGGCTCGACCCTGAACATCGGCACCGCCACCGGTGAGACGTACGTCGAGGAGGGCGGGTTCAGCAGCGGGGAGTCCACCGCGCGCGTGCTCGCGGCCGGCGCCGGCGATGTCGGCGAGGCGATTCTCGCCGGGGTCGGCACCGGGGGCGCGGTCGCCAAGACGGCGCAGACTGCTCGGCAGGTCCAGAAGCTGCGGACGATCAACAGGGAGCTTCGCACCGCCGCCAACGCCGAGGAGACGGGCGAGCTCCTCGCTCAGCGCGCGCTGGTGAGACGGGGCTACGAAGTTCGGCCGAGCGTCAAGATCCGCGGCAAGCAGGGTCAGGGCAGGGGCAACCAGGGCGTCGACCTGGTCGTGGAGCGCCAGAACGTGATCAGCCCCAACCGCACGGCCACCGTGGAGGTGAAGAGCGAGAGCTTCCCGGAGCTGAGAACCGACACGAAGGGGATTGAGCAAGCCACCGACCAGTTCAACCGCACGAGGCTTGAGCGAGCGGCTGACCCAACACGCTCGGCTGCCGACACCGTGGCGGAGGCTGAGAGGCTGCAGGCCATTCGTGAGGCTGGCAAGCTGGAGTCGTACAAGGCTGTCTACGATGCTGAAAGCGGCACCGTGAAGTTCTTCAAGGTGGTCTCCGATGAAACCTCCGGCAAGAAGGTGGCCCAGGAGGTCCCGGCCAGCTTGCTCTTCCCTGGGTTCTAAGGCCATGGCGCAGCCAGATACCTACATCGACGTCCTCAATCGCGGTGTCGCGCGCACCAGCAGACTACTGAGGTCCTGGATGAGATGGCCCTGGACCCGCAAGAAGGTCCCCCGGCTCCTGCGGGACATGGCCCAGAGGCAGGTGTTGCTCGGGATCGAGCACTTCATCCTCGGCGATCTCCCAACCTGCAGGGCGAGCTTCGAGAAGGCGCTCGACCATCGTGCCGAGGCGGAGGGGATGCGGCCAGTCGGGCCCATCGGCTACGATGACGTCCAGGTTCTGTCAGCGGCGCTCTGCGTCGGCCTTGCGGAGCGCGCAGAGGCCTTTGCTGCCGTCCTGTTCGACTCGTTCGACCCCAAGGCCGGCGTCCCCAAGGTCCCCACCTCGGAGACGGAGGCGACGCTGTGCAGCCGCCATGGCGACATGGCCTTGCTCGGCTGGATGGCGAGGAAGCCGTGCTCCCTAATCGAGGCCCACGCCAGCATCTCCGAGGGGGCGAGGCCTCCTCTTGACCAGTTCCGCCTCTGGGGACGCTGCGCCCTGGCCGGCGCCTCCGGGGATCAGGCGGCACTCCAGGCAGCCCTGGACGAGCTCGCTGGGTTCGTCCGCAAGCAGGTCGCTCACGGGGACTTCAAGTACAGCGAGGAGCGCCATGTCTACCTGCCCGGAATGGGGATCATCGCCCTGGCCCGGAGGGACGGTCTCAGCGTCGTGGCCCCTGACCTCCCACAGCTCCCCTTGGCGCTGCTTTCATAGGCAACGGCTGGAACTCCTGTGCTCCGCAATACCTCCGCCGACGCCGGAGAAGGGTGCTGGAGGGGTTGTGCTCCGCAATAACTCCGCCGACGCCGGAGAAGGGTGCTGCATCAGTACCAGGTCCAGCGTTATTGACGTTGTCTTCTGTTGGGGCGGGTGGGTCCCTGGGAGCCCCCTTGAGATGGGATGAGAAGGCCAACCCCCTGCGCAGTACCCTACG